>SUVS01000057.1 GCA_015061885.1 Lentisphaerota bacterium | reverse complement strand
CTTTGTGTATGCGGTTGGCGAACCTTGCATACTATAGCAGGGAGTTTGCCTTTTTAAACTTGAAGCTAAAGCTATTTCGGCAACATACCGGCTCAGCCGGTAGTTTTTTTACGCTAAAGCAATATAAAAAAAAAGCTCCACAAAAATTTGCGGAGCTTTTGAATTCAGAACCGAACTCTATTACGCATCAAAGGCATGACCGGCAGAACCGAGAACTTCCTTGTTCTTGCGGATATAGAGCTTTTTGAGTTCGTCGCGGGCAGGACCGAGATACTTGCGGGGGTCGAATTCTTCGGGCTTTTCGTTGAAGACCTTGCGGATGGCAGCGGTCATGGCAAGACGGCCGTCGGAGTCGATGTTGATTTTGCAAACCGCACTCTTGGCAGCTTCGCGGAGCTGATCTTCGCCGATACCGATGGCATCTTTGAGCTTACCGCCGTTGGCATTGATGATGGCAACGAGATCCTGCGGAACGCTGGAAGAACCATGCAGAACGATCGGGAAACCGGGGATACGCTTTTCGATTTCAGCAAGGATATCCAAACGGATTTTGGGATCATCGCCGGGCTTGAATTTGTAAGCACCATGAGAAGTACCGATAGCGATGGCCAGAGAGTCAACGCCGGTAGCCTTGACGAAGGCTTCCACTTCATCGGGTTCGGTGTAGGTGTGCTTTTCGGCCTTGACATCGTCTTCGATACCGGCGAGAACACCCAGTTCGCCTTCCACGGTAACATCGTGAGCGTGAGCATATTCCACAACTTTTTTGGTCAGGGCGATGTTTTCTTCAAAAGAGAGGTGCGAACCGTCGATCATCACCGAGCTGAAACCGTAGTCGATACAGCTTTTGCAAGTTTCAAAGTCCGGGCCATGGTCGAGATGCAGCACGATCGGAATAGCTTTGCCGTTGTTGATTTCTTTGGCATATTCAACCGCACCCTGTGCCATGTAACGCAGCAAGGTCTGGTTGGCATACTGACGGGCACCTTTGGAAACCTGAAGAATCAGCGGGGATTCGGTTTCGACACAAGCCTGAATGATGGCCTGAAGCTGTTCCATGTTGTTGAAGTTGTAGGCGGGGATGGCATAGCCACCCTTGACGGCTTTGGCAAAAAGCTCGCGGGTGTTGACCAAACCGAGATCCTTGTAGTTGACCATGATAAATCGACTCCTGTTATATAAACTGTTAAAAAATCGTCGGACAGCCGGAGCATACCGACACTGCATATTATATAAGATAGCTCAAAAACAGTATTTTTCAAATCTGTAAAGCCTTTTTTAGTGCAAAATCCTCATTATTCGCCTGATAAGTTTATTTCCGGAATTGCAAATCATGCTGTTTGCTGTTATAGTAAGGAATAGAATGTTTGTTGCGGGAAGATTTATTCAGGAAAAGTTGAACAGCGTGTTGAAAAAATTAAAGCGGTTTATCCGCCGGATCGCAGAGTGTGCGGAACTGGTGTTCTGCAAGCTGTTTTTCGGCAAAAGCGGCAGAAAATGTGCCGGAAAGATCATACTTATACAAAATTCCCATCTGGGGGATTTTGTATTGAGTCTGCCGTTTTTCGAGCGTTTGAAAAACGAGTGCAAACTTCCACTGGTGCTGGTCAGCGACCACCGGATCAGAGAACTTGCAGATGCCAGCGGAATATTTGATGAATTTATCGGGATCGACTTCAAACGTGCAAGCAGTTACAAACATCTGATCTGCCGCTGGAAAACGCTTATAAAATTGCGGAAACTTTCTGCGGAAAAAGCAATACAGTGCTTTGGCGTAGGCAAAACCGGCTTGGAAGATTGTATGCTTGCCGTAATAAAAGCTCCGGAAAAATATGTATTTGTAGATAATTTTTACAATGTGCAAAGGAGCGGAACATTTTACGAAGCGTTGCGGGTGAAGTTTTTCAATAAAGCCTTACCCTACCGCCTCGAGTTGAGTCTGGCGGCAAACGAAAACAACTTTGCAACTTTTATCACCGGCAACGAAAAAACAGTGGATATTGGCGATCTGGAGATGTTTGAGCCGTTGCCGCCGCCGGATGCGGATTTTCGGCGTTACTGCCTGATAATTCCGGGAGCCGACGACCCACGCCGCCGTTGGGAAGCGGGGAAATTCGCTTGGCTTGCAAGCCAAGTTGTTGCAGAGCAACAACTTGATCTCCTTATCAGCGGCTCCCCTGCAGAGCAGGAAATCGTTAAAAAAGTCTACGATCTGCTGCCGGAAGAAGTGCAGAAAAAAGCTCAAATAAGAGCCGCAAACGGCGATAAACTTGCCTCAATAAAACAGCTTATGAGCGATATAAAACACGCCGACTTGCTGTTGACCAACGACACCGGCCCCATGCACATAGCCGCCAAATACGGAACCCGAACGCTCTGCATAACCGGCGGCTGGCACTGGGGGATATTCGCTCCCTGCAAAGAATACAAAAGCGTAAAGTTCGTAAATAAAGAAATGAGCTGTTACAACTGCGGAAGTTTCTGTAAATACCAAACAACACCGTTCAAATGTTTGCAGGAGTTATCTGCTGAAAAAGTGTATGAAGTACAGTCCGATTTATAATAAATATGGCAACCGCAGCCGGGGTGCGGACAAACTGTTTTGTATTTTTTATTTTTTTGTATTTGATTTTCAAAGGAAAATGTGGTATATTTGCTTTGAAAATCCAAGTAGTGTGGATAAAGATTTCATCCTGTTTTGTGAGTTTTGCAAATACTGTAAAAGATGGCGGTATTTATGAATCATATAGAAAATATCCGATGGCGGTTAAATAATTGGTACGGTCAAAGGGGAATAACTGTTCCTGTGAAATTGTTGTTGATGCCGTATTGCATCTTGTATAATTTTCTGGAAAAACATACAAAATTATTACCAATAATAATTGAAAAAGTAAATCTGATTTTAACTCCCAGATGTACGCTGCGTTGTAAAAAGTGTTGTAATTTAATGCCGTACCACAAAAATCCTGTTGAGTTTTCCTATGACAATGTTTTACAGGATATAGAAGATTTACAGGAAATTGTAAAAAAAATAAAGTGCTTGCAGTTGATTGGCGGAGAACCGCTTTTATTCAAAGAATTACCGCAGTTGCTTGAGTATTTGAAAAAAGCGAGAAAAATAAAAACAATCCTGCTCGTAACCAATGGTACAATAATTCCTTCTTCTGAATTACTCGTAGCCTTGAAACATCGCAAGATACATGTATTTATCAGCAATTATATAAGATTAAACACAAAAATCAATGAAGTGTTTGCATTATGCCGGCAGCATGGAATCAATGTAAGATTGGAAGGCCTCGTGTGGAGAGATATGGGGGGTGGGGCCAATAAGCAACGCTCTTGCAAAGAAAATCAGCAGATTTTTGATAAATGTTACAGGGAGTGTCACGAATTATTCAATGGCGAATATCATCTCTGCTCGCGTTCTTCAAATGCTACTTTTATTGGTATGGTGGAGCGAAAAGAGAGTGACTATGCCGATATACGGCATAGTGGCGATAAGAAAAAAAGAAAAAACGCTAAAAGAAATTTAAGACAGTTGCTCCAACGAATCAAATATATAACTGCTTGTGAACATTGTATGGGTAACAGGGATGATAACCCGATAATTGTCGAAGCGGAGCAATTACCTGTAAATACTTGTCTTGATTTTAATGGAAATGTTATCCAAAAATGAAACTTCGCCTGCTGTTACTCAATATAATATCCATTATTACGAATTTCTATTCTTTGCTTGTCAGAGATCGTAAAAAAAACATTCTCATTTTCCGGTGTGGCGGTTTGGGGGATTTTTTATTAGAAACTGTAGCTATTCATAGATTACGAGAATCTTTTCCGAAAGAACAATATGAATTTTTTTATGTACACCGCTCATTGAATTCAGAAACAATACCTCTGATAATACCTGTTGATCATGTGATCGTTTTCCGCGAAGAAAGTTTTTGGCAGATTATTTGCAGTGGAGTTGCTATTTGGAAGCACAGATATAGCATTTTAGTTAATATGAGTGACCCGCGCTATCCGCTGATGCACAGAATTATTGGTTTGTGCAATGCTCAGAGAAAGATTGCTTATGATTATCCTGAAAATCGATTTTCAGAAAATGAATTTGAGCCTTTTCGTAAAGAATACGACTGTTTTGTGAGGTTTTCCTGGGAACACGATCATGTTATGAGTATGACATTGAATTTACTGAAAGAATTAACTGGAAAAACCTTTTCTCTGCCGGAGTATAAAGACTATATAAAGATACATGAATCAGTTGCAGGCGAAAAAATTACTATTCCGAATCCTTATATCGTGTTTTCTTTATTTGGCAGTGGCGATAATCACAATCTTCCTGATGAAATAGTAAATGCTTTGTTGTTATATTGTGCAAGAAAATTTCCAGATTACATGTTAGTTATTACCGGAGCTCCGAAAGATAAACTTCATACGCAATCTTTAATAGATTATTTGTCGGAATGTGCTGACAAATTGGTTGATTTATGTGGAAAAACAAGCTATTGCGATTTATACAAATTAGCAAAAAATGCCGTATGTGTGATTGGTGTTGATACGGGAACTACTCATTTTGGTGCATTGTTTTCTCCTCACACATTTGTTTTGGTCAGAAAACATCTTCCTGAATTATTCTGGCCGTATCCGGAAAAGTTTATGAAGAATGTAACCATTATAACTGCTGAACAATGTCAATGTGATACTCAATGTTTGCAATGCCTCCGCAAAGGAGTAATAACTCCGTGTATGAGATGTTTACAAATTGAACATATTACAAAATCTATCGAAGAAATTATAGGATAAAGCGTGCAGGAAAAATTATTTACCCCCGGATTTGTTTCGGTTATATTGCCGGCTTATAATACTCCAGAAAAGTTTTTGCGTGATGCCATTGAATCGGTATTATCACAGACTTATTCTGAATTTGAATTACTGATAATTGATGACAGTACCACTGCTCCGGTTGAAAATATAGTAAAATCATATACGGATGAACGCATAAAATATTTCCGCAATCCGGAAAATCTTGGTATGGCGGCAAGCCGCAACTGCGGTTTACAACTCGCCCGTGGCGAGTTTATTGCACTGCTGGATCATGATGATTTGTGGTTGCCGGAAAAGTTGCAGAGCAGTTTGGAGTTGTTCAAAAAATATCAGGATGCTATTTTGGTATATTCTGATACAATTCCTTTAGGGGAATACTTGAACCGGCTGATAGAGAAACAAAGAGCCGAAGGCAGGATTTTCAGCAGTATGCTCGCTCAAAATCCGATTCTTTCCATGAGCTGTTCGGTGGTGAAAAAATCTTTTCTGGAAAAGTATAACATAAAATTCAATTCTGATTGTGTGCCGTGCGATGATTGGGACTTCCATCTGCAATGTGCTTTGCACGGCAGTATATATTGTACTGCACAACCGCTGGTGAAGTATCGCTATCACGAAAATAATTTGAGTTCCAATGCAATAAAAATGTATTATGCCGGTATCAATGTGATCGGCAAATATCAAAAATTGCTGGATGAAGTTGTTCAGCAGACGGATTGCACCCGGAAAGATTTGCAGAAAAGTATCAATTACATAGCGTTCAAACATTACTACGGTCTGGCTTTTGAGTATCTGAAACTGCACGAGTATAAAAAAGCCGTAAAATACTTGTTCAGGGCGTTTTTGTATCGTCCGTTCAAATGTATAAACAAGATACTGTGCTATATCGGGAAAATGTTGAAAAAGAAAATTTACAGATGTTTTTTTCAGGTGATTTTTTTATGACTTGGCTTGTTCATTCAATTAAAAGATTTTTAAGTTTTTTACTACCGCCGCAACAGTATCAGTGCGTTCAGCAAGCGATCTGGTACCTGAAGGGCGAGCTTTATGACGAGAAAAAATTCAGGAAGAAAATGCTTGCCGCCAGGAAAAGTCAGGCGATTGAAAATGGCTGCAAAGTCAGTATTCTCTGCAATACATGGAATACTCCGGAAAATTTTCTCCGGCAGATGGTTGAATCGGTTCTGGAACAGAATTACTGTAATTGGGAGCTTTTGATAAATAATTGCAGTGATGCGGATAATTGCAAAGTTGAACAGACACTGCTTGCTTATGCTGACGAAAAACGCATAAAAGTTTTCCGGACTGCCAACTGCGGAATTGCCGGAAATACTGATTTTCTTATTGCCAAAGCCTCCGGCGAGTTTGTTTTACTGATGGATCACGATGATTTTCTGCTGCCGGATACGCTTGCAGAAATGGTAACTGCACAACAAATCAGCGGCAGTGATTTTGTTTATGCTGATGAGATCATCCTGTTTATGGGGTGCAGGCATTTACTGAAAAATATAAAAAAGCCGTTCAGTATGGCGGCATTGGAACGGGAAAATTTTATCAATCATCCGGCATTGATAAAAATGCAGATACTGAAGAAAATCGGAGGTTTCCGAGCCGGATTTGAAGGCTCACAAGACCATGATTTGTATTTGAGGATTGGTGAAGAAACAGAAAAAATCCATTATCTGCCAAAACTGCTGTATGTGTGGCGGTATAATGATGGCAGTTTTTCAGCAAGAAATCTTGATGTTTGTATCGAATCCGGGAGGCGAGCGGTTCAGGAGCATTTGAAGCGGATGAATATTGCCGCTGAAGTAACTGCAGAAAAAGACCGGGCGGTTTTTACAATACATTCCGTTACCGATAAAAGTTGACAAAAAATCATATTCCCGATTAGGCGGCAAATGTTGCAATGCGGTATGGGGGCAGGGCTAACACCTTGTGCCGCTTGAAGACAACTTTGCGGTATGCAAAGTTGCTTAAGGGCACGGCAGTGCCCGCTCTAATTTAAAATTGTCAGGTAATTTGCACTGGATATTGCTGTTGGTTGGCAATAGTATAAGCGGATTTCTGACAATAATTTATCCGGTCGCAATATTAAATTTTCAAACTTAAAGGTCATTCATCTTTTTGTGAAGCAAAAAGATGAATGACAATAAAAGGTTTGTGAAAAAGGGGTGGAGTTTGAGGAGGGGGAAAAGGAACTTTCCTTAAAAGTTCTTTTCCCCCTCCTCAAGTTTCCCTTTATTACAACACCTTACAATACCATGCCGGCTATCCAGCCTGCTATCAGTAAGGGGATGTTGAAGTGTACGAAGGTTGGTATGGTTGAGTCGTAGATGTGGTCGTGTTGACCATCGGCGTTCAAACCGGCGGTTGGTCCCAGTACGGATTCGGATACCGGCGAACCGGCATCGCCCAGAGCTCCGGCTACGCCGACAACTGCCAGAGTCGCTTCCGGCGACATACCAAGTTTCATGCACAGCGGTACATAGATTGCCGCGATCAGCGGCACGGTCGAGAACGATGACCCGATACCCATAGTTATCAGCAAGCCGATGAAGAGCATCATAAATATAGCCAACCCACGGTTGCTGCCCAAGCCGCCGGAGATCATATCCACCAGTTCATTCACTCCGCCGGTAGCTTTCATGACTTCGGCAAATCCGCTGGCGGCGATCATTACTATACCGATTCCGCCCATCAGGTAAACGCCTTGAACAAACACATCCTGCGTATCGCGCAAGCTTATCACGCGGGCGATCACAAACACCAGCACTGCCGCCAGCGATGCAATAAAGAGCGAGTCAAGCATGATCTGTGTGGTGAATCCGGCGATGATCGCAATAACCCCGGCAATTACTTTTATCGGTTTGATTTCCTCATTGGAAGGCGAAACAGTTTCGATCTTGCTCTCATCGTATTCGCGGGGCTTGCGGTACGAGATCAATACTGCAATCAGCAACCCCGCCAGCATACCCAATGCCGGGATCGCCATTGCCTTGATCGACACTGCCGGAGCGACCGTCATGCCGTTGCTTTTCAGGTTGCCGATGAGTATATCGTTTATGTATATACGCCCGAATCCGAACGGCAGACACATATACGGCGTAATCAGACCAAAAGTCAGAATACATGCCACTGCTCGCCGGTCGAGTTTGAATTTGGCAAAAATTTGCAGCAAAGAGGGTATGAGTATGGGGATAAATGCAATGTGTATGGGAATAAGGTTCTGCGACGACATGGAAATCAATGCCAACAAGAACAGCAAGGCGAACTTAAAGTGCATTATCCTTTGATTGGTAACTTCCTTATTGAGTTTTTTCAAAAGCGTCTGTGCCAGCAGTTCGGTCAACCCTGAACGGGAAATAACAATGGAAAAAGCCCCCAGCATGGCGTAGTTGAACGCAATTTTCGCCCCGTTGCCCAAGCCGTTTGAGAATGCTTCAAGCGTTTTGACATCGCCGATACCGGACATCAATCCTCCGGTGAACGCCGCGATAATGATCGAAAAAACAATGTTCAGCCGCAGTGCCGACAGTATCAGCAATATAACCACAGCCACAAAAACCGGATTGGTGAAAAAATCATACCACATAAAAAATTCTTTTCCCGTAAATCTTTAACTTTTTGCATGAACAAATAAACGGCTCCCGGCTCCGTCGGGCAATTCTTCGACGGCAGTTGCCTGCCATTTCAGCCTTGCACCCGGCGGCGGATTGGTTCGCAAAGTTTCCATTTCCTGTGCCGCCTGATCGGGGGTTTTGTAAAAAATCCATCTGCCGTGATCGGCGATCAGCCGTCTGGCATCGGCGTAAATTGTCGGGATCACGCCCACGGCACGGGCGGTGAGCAGATCGAACTTCCGCTGATACATCGGACGATGACCCATTTCGCGGGTTCTGCCGTTGATAACTTCGAGGTTTTTTAATTCAAGTCCGACGGCGGCACTTTCCACAAACGCCGTCTTTTTGCCAACTGAATCAATGGCACTTATTTCCCATTTGGGGTACGCCATTGCCAATACCAGCGAGGGGAAACCCGCACCGCAGCCGATGTCGCCCACCCGTAACGGCTTGGTGGTCAGATCAGGGAATGCCACCCCCAGCATCAGCGAATCCGCCACATGTTTTATCCAGAAACCTTCTTCAGAGTCGATCCTTGTCAGATTCACCTGCTCATTGGCAATGCACAGAATTTGATAAAGCATGGTGCATTTTTCTATAAGCATATCAAAATCATGAACTTTTGCCCGTTTTGCCAGCGTTGCAAGTTTGGTTTTCGGATCAAAGGGTTTTACAGATTCTTCACTCATTTTTCAGCCTTGCACTTTCAGGTAAATAATTACAGTTGCTATCAAAAACAACACCGTTATGCCCGACAATGCTGCTGCCAGATAACGGAAAAAAGGCTTTTCCGCTCCCAGCCGCAGATAATCACGCAGATAACAGGGCTTGGCGGCAATGACGATTCCGACCGCTCCCCAGATCCAGGCGGGCAAGGCTCCGGATATATTCATATTGAGTTTGCAGTCAAAACTCATATCCAGAAAACTGTATGCACCCATTATCAGCAAGCCGGCAAATCCGCGGCTGGCGAGATTATCCAGATATTTGATGCACAAAAGCAGTGCCGCCGCCGCGATTATCCACGCATAATTTGCCAGCCATGCCCACGCCACCGCCTGAACTTGCGGTACGCACCAGCAAAGTGCCGCTGCCGACAGGATCATGCCGAAGCCTTTGTTGCGTAAAAGTGTTTCTGCTTCCGGCAGATGTTCTTTATTGCTCCGCCACAGAAAAAACGCCAACGCCGCAAAAAATACTGTTCCGGCGGTCAGCATGGTAATAACAGCATATTTTTCCATAATACTCCTTGGATTGGTATTGTATTACATTAATTTAGCATATAAAAGGCTTGTCTTCAAACAAAATTGAATATTTTTACGCTTTTAGACTGGATAAAAGTGCAAATTGAGTATAACTTATGCAACTATGGAAAATCAAAAGAAAATTTCAATCTGTCATGTCATTACCCGCATGATCGTCGGCGGTGCGCAGGAAAACACCCTTTTCAGCTGCATCGGGCAGTTGCGTGCAGGATGCCGGGTGGTACTCGTAACCGGGCCTTCGCCGGGGCCGGAAGGTGAACTGTTAAGCCGCATAAGCGTGCCGGAACTGGAAGTCGTTACCATTGACGAAATGGTAAGGGAGATTTCGCCGTTAAAAGACTTTACGGCATATTGCAAACTCAAAAAGTATTTCCGGGAACAGAAGTTTGATGTAGTGCATACTCACAGCTCCAAAGCCGGGATCATCGGCCGTCTGGCGGCAAAAGCGGCAAAAGTGCCGTGCATTGTGCATACGGTACACGGTCAGGCGTTCCATGAATACGAAAAACCGTGGAAGAATTTTATCTATAAATTCTCCGAATATATTGCCGCCAAACCCAGCGACCGGATTTACGCCGTGGCTCAAGCCATGATCGACCAGTGCATAAAAGCCCGCATCGCTCCGGCAGAAAAATATCAGGTCGTTTACAGCGGCATGGATATAGAGGCATTTTTGAATGTCAGACGCTCGGCGGATTTGCGTCGATCGCTGGGAATACCTGCCGATGCCAAAGTTATCGTTACGCTGGCAAGGCTGTTTGAACTCAAGGGGTACGACGATGTACTCAAGGGGTTTCCGGAAGTGATGAAAAAAATCCCCGATGTGCATCTCCTGATAATCGGCGACGGCATATTACGCGAGAGTCTGGAGCAGGAGGCTCTTGATAAAGGCTTTGCCGACCATGTGCATTTTGCCGGACTCGTTTCGCCGGATAAAGTGCCTGAATATCTGATTCAGGGCGATATACTGTGGCATTTGTCTTTGCGGGAAGGTTTGCCGCGTTCGGTGGTTCAGGCTCTGGCTTGCGGACTTCCGGCGTGCGGGTATCAGCTTGACGGTACGCCGGAAGTTATTCACCACAATGTGACCGGCTGTTGTGTTCCGGCACGCGATGTAGCAAGTATTGTCAATGGTACAATAGAGTTTCTGCTCGATAAGGAGCTGGCTCAAAAAGCCGGAGCCGCCGGCAGAGCGTTAGTCCGGGAGCGTTTCGACAAAGAACGCATGGCAAAAATCCTGCTGGAAGATTATTTAAGTGTTTTGCAAAGAAAGAATCTGATATAATATGTTTGCTGATTTTGCCCGCATTGCGGAAATTCTTGAACAACTGCCTGATAAACGCCTTGCCATTGCTTTTTCCGGCGGGTTGGACAGTGTAACTCTTGCCCGTGCCGCCGAAATCGTGCTGGGCAAAGAAAATATATTGCTGCTTCTGGCGGATTCATGCTTTGTGCCAAGTGCCGAAAAAGCCTTTGCTCTGGAGTGGGCTCAAGCCCGTAAACTGGAGTGCGTGGCAGTTGCATTTGATCCGCTGGCAATTCCGGAGATCGCCTCGAATCCCCCAAAACGCTGTTACTATTGCAAAAAAGCACTCTTTACAGCTCTTTTGCATGAAGCCGGAAAACGCAATTTTTCCGTGCTTGCCGATGGCGAAAATCTGGACGATCAACTTGATTACCGCCCCGGCAAAGCGGCGGCGGATGAGCTGAATATACGGCATATTTTTGTGGAAGCCAAGCTCACTAAAGATATGATCCGCGATCTGGCACACGATTTTGCTTTGCCCAATAATCAGGCTCCGGCATCGGCTTGTCTGGCTTCGCGGATACCTTGCAATATACCGATAACGCCGGTTCTGCTGCAGCAGGCAGATGAGGCGGAAAATATTCTTTTAGGTATGGGGTTTGCCGGTTCAAGAGTGCGGATATATCCTGATATGGCAAAAATAGAAGTTTCGTTGACTGATTTGGAGAAATTCTGGAAACTCCGCAGCGATGTATTGCAGAAGTTGGAGCCGTTCGGCTTCAAAAGTATTGCCGTAGATCTGCAGGGCTACAAGCGTGGTGCAGTCAACGGTTCCGAAAAAGCGGAGGCAAGATGAATAAAGTATTCTTGAAGCCGGGCAGGGAAAAGAGCCTGAAACAGCGTCATCCGTGGGTTTATTCCGGAGCTGTCGCACGGGTGGAAGGCAAGGTTGAAAACGGCGAAACGGTACAGGTCTGTTCCAGTAAAAACGAACCTCTGGCACTGGCGGCGATTTCACCGGCAAGCCAACTGGCACTGCGGGTGTGGAGTTTTGACTGCGATCAAGCCATAGATCAGGCGTTTTTTGACGACCGTCTGGCGGCGGCGTATAATTTGCGGCAGACTTTGAATATTCCGCAGCATACGACCGCATGGCGGCTCTGTTCTTCCGAAGGCGACGGTCTGCCGGGAGTTACAGTAGATATATACAACGATCATGCGGTCATACAACTTACCAGTGCCGGTGCGGAATTTCAGAAAAACTTGATAATCAACAGTCTGAAAAAACTGCGTGATTGGGCGGCAATTTATGAACGCAGCGATGTTGCAGTAAGAAAATACGAAAATCTGCCGCCCCGCAGCGGCTTGCTGGCCGGAAAGCTGCCCGACGGACTTTTGGAAATAAGCGAAGACGGCCGCAAACTTTATGTGGATATTGTCAACGGTCATAAAAGCGGTTTTTACTGCGATCAACGCGAAAGCCGCAGTATGGTGCAGAAGTTTTCCGCCGGAAAAAAAGTTCTGAACCTCTTCAGTTACACCGGCGGTTTCGGCGTGGCGGCGGCTCTGGGGGGAGCTGAACATGTGATAAATGTCGATACATCAGCCCCCGCATTGGCGATGGCGGAAAAGAACTTTGCTCTTAATAATATAGCCCCGGAGAGATTTGAAAATATCGAAGCCGACGGATTTTCGTTTTTGCGTAAATGCCGCGGCGAACACCGGAAGTTTGATCTGATAGTGCTTGATCCGCCCAAACTGGTGGATTCCATGCGGAATATGTCAAAAGGCTGTCGGGCGTACAAAGATGCCATGCTTCAGGCGTTTCATCTGCTGGATGCCGGCGGTATGCTCTTTACTTTTTCGTGTTCGGGTCTGGTGCCCCGCGAGCTTTTTGCCAAAATTGCCGCCGATGCCGCTTGCGATGCCGGGTGCGATGCCCGGATCGTGGCGGATCTGGGGCAGGGGGCGGATCATGTTATATCAACATCATTCCCCGAAGCCCGCTACCTCAAAGGCTTGATGATTGTGCGGTGTAACTGAAAATATAAGGATTTAAAAATGCTTGCAAGAACGTATTCAGCCTCGGTTATCGGAATAGATGCTTACCTTGTGGAAGTGGAAGTCAATGCCACCGGCAGAGGCGAGCTGGATATGGTTTCGATTGTCGGGCTTGCCGATCAGGCGATCAAGGAAAGCCGCGACCGCATCCATTCGGCAATGCTTTCTTCCGGGTTGCCGCCGGCCAAAGGTTCAACGGTGGTCAATCTGGCTCCCAGTGATTTGAGAAAAGAGGGTGCCGGTTTTGATTTGGCTATTGCTCTGGGGATCCTTGCCGCCACCGGTCAGATACCCCGCGATGAACTTGCCGGAACTATGGTGCTGGGCGAACTTGCTCTTGACGGCAGTATCCGCCCGGTGCGTGGTGCGTTGCCCATAGCGGCAATGGCGGCAAATAATCCGGAAATAGAGTTTATGCTTGTACCATCTGCCAATGCTGAAGAAAGTGCGTTGGCTGCCAACGGCAAAGTGGCGGTGTATCCGGTAAATCATCTGAAAGACGCATGCGATTTTTTCCGCGGATTCCGCGGCGAGGCCAGACACGCTGATCTGCACGATTATTTATCAATGCGTAAAAATATCAATCAGGTCGATTTTGCTGAAGTTAAAGGTCAGCTTGCCGCAAGGCGGGCTATGGAAATCGCTGCCGCCGGAGGACATAATTCGCTGATGATCGGTCCGCCGGGAACCGGCAAAAGCATGATCGCCAAGCGTTTGGCTGGTATTCTGCCGCCGATGACACTGGCTGAAACACTGGAAACCAGCCGGATACACAGTGTACTGGGTATGCTTTCTGACGGCGAACCTTTATTGAACAACCGTCCGTTCCGTTCGCCGCACCATACCGTCAGCGATATAGCACTTATCGGCGGCGGCAAAAATCCCCGCCCCGGCGAAATAAGTCTGGCACATAACGGGGTGCTGTTTCTGGACGAACTGCCGGAGTTCAAACGCAATGTGCTGGAAGTTCTGCGGCAACCGCTGGAAAATGGCGAGATCGTGGTATCCCGAGCCAGCGGCACTTGCACTTTTCCGGCCAGGTTTATGCTTACAGCGGCAATGAATCCCTGTCCCTGCGGCCGCGGTTCAGTGGAGCTCGGCTGCCGATGTAAGCAGGAAGAAAAAAAGCGGTATCAAAAGAAGATTTCAGGCCCATTGCTGGACAGAATAGACTTGCATGTGCCGGTGCTGAACCTGACCGAAGAAGAATTGATAAACGCCCCCTCCGGCGAAAACAGCGATACTATCCGTCAGCGGGTGATCGCGGCAAGAAATATCCAACAGCAACGCTTTGCAGAAATCAACAATGTTATATACTGCAATGCCCAGATGGGGCCGCGGGAACTGAATATGTTTTGCAGTATAACTGCTGATTCAACAATGCTTCTGCGGCAGGCGATCAATAAGTTTCATTTAAGTCCGCGGGCTCATGACCGCATACTGAAAGTGGCACGCACGATCGCCGACCTTGCCGGCAGTGAAGCAATAAGTGCCGAACATCTGCTGGAAGCCATAACCTACCGGACGATCGACCGCGAAGAGTGGGCGTTGTAAAACTCAATCTTTGCGGAGTTTATCTGCCAGCGGTATCAGCCAGCTTCCGAGTGCGTTGCCCAATGTCATCAGCAATATACAAATCAGGGTTTTGACGCTCCAGAGTCCGGCAACGGAAAAGTAATACATGTTGGCAATGCAGTGTTCAAAACCGCACAGAATAAAGATCGCTACACAGAGAAATACTGCCGCAAAACGGAAAATTTCGCCCAATTCTTTGCGTTTATATGTTTCCACTGCAAGATACATAAGCGTGCCGCAGAAAAATGCCAGTATAAGTATGCTCAACGGGGTGTCTGCCAATTTTTCAACACACACCGCTTGAGCTTTTTCATTGACTTTGCCCAGTGTCCGGCTGTTGCGGATAAGAAATCCAACGGCATAACATCCGGCAAGATTGCCCAGCCAGATCAGCAGTAATGAGTAAGCATAATCCGGCAAATCCGATTTTTTCTGTGTTGCCAGATAACCGATCGAGCCGGTAAAAAGTTTGAAGTTGTAACAAAGTATGCTCATCAGGGCAAAGGCAAAGAGAAACGCTCCGAGATAACCGTTTTTTACTGCCAGATAAACTGTTCCGGCAATTCCGATCATTACTCCGGAAAGCACGGCATTGAGCAGGGTTCGGCATGATTTTATCAACAGCTTATTCATGAAATATAAACCTTTTTCAGCGGGCATTAAATAAAAAGTTATAGACTGGCGGCATAAGTTTTTTCAGCACCCATCCGCAGAATATCAATACACTCATAAGCACTATGGGTATAAAGAGATACGGCAATAAAATACACCATGTTTCTGCCGGTAATCTGGGATAAACCAGTTTGGTTATCACCGTCATCATATATTCATGTGTTACATAGATCAAAAACGAAAATCCGGAAAGAAAAGCAATCGCTTGTTTAGTCTTGCCTCCGCATTTGCCGATCCGTGAAGTCAGCGAAAACATGAAAAGCAATCCGGCATACCATGTAAACACACTTAAATCCACTTTGCGGATGATCCCCGCCAGATTGACTGCCGTTACCGCAACAAAAACAGCTCCGCTGATGAACATAACTTTTTTCTGCACCGCCCATGAGCGATGCTTTACCAGCCACATACCCAGCGAAAAGAACGATATTGCATAGACCAGCCGCAGGAACGGCCCCCATGCACCGCACAGCGTTTTCAGCGGTGTGTATGCCGAACAGATTATGTTGAGCAAGGCAAAAATCCAGACTGTACTCTCATACCTGTAAAAGTATTTCCGGAAAATATGTACGATCATAAATGCCGCAAACAAATAGGGCAGAAACCACAGCGGATAAAGAAACGGAAACCATGTATTACCCAGCCCCGCATAAGCTCCCAGCCATCGCGTTGCCGTAAAGTTGGTTATTATCAGGTAATCGCTAAAATAGCATCGGGTAACAGCCGGTATTTGAGCCAGAAAAATATAAAATATGGCAATGGAGTTCCACAAGAGATAAGGCAGCAATATGCCCCGGGCTTTGCGGCACATGAACTGCCAATTATTTTCCTGATAATTTTTGACCGCGTAAATATAACCGCTTACGGCAAAAAATATCGGCACTGCCGCCCGCGAAATGTATTGCGAAATGATCGTCTGCACATAATAGACCGCCGGCAGACTTTCGCTGTTGATGGTAAAATAGTTGAAGTGCAGAATATAACCGTGAATATAAACCACTCCGATACAAGCATAAAGTTTGAGCAGAGCCAGTTGCAGAGAAGTATCTTTTTCCATTAGATTGTTACCCATAAAAAATCCTTTCGTTTTTCAGCGGCCGCCGAACAGAAAGATATACACTTGCGGCAGGAGTTTTTTCAAACACCAGCCGCCGCATATCAAAAGAATTGCCAGTAATAACGGCACTGAAAAATAAACTGTCAGAAAACAAGTGCTGTTCAGCGGCAGTACCGGATAAATAAGACTGAAGATTGCCGTCAAAGCAAATTCATGCGTAAGATATATCAAAAAAGAAAATCCTGATAAAAATAAAACAGGCTGTTGGATTTTTTTGAATTTTTCCACCACTTTTCCCGCAATAATAAATATTGCGGTCAAGCCGGAATAAAGCGATACGATCAACCATTTGGTATCAGGAATGATTTTTACAAATTCCAACACCACACTGACAGCGAAAATGGCAAGTGCAATACACAATACCCGGTTGTTTTCCAGCCGGGGTCTGTTTTTCAGCAGTAATTTGCCGGCAGTAAAAAATGCAATGGCATAAAGCAATCGCAAAAAGGGTCCGTAATCCGCCAGATACAAGTACAATGGCACATAGATAAAACTTACAATATTCACCCCGGTCAAAACCCAGACCGGCCAATCGTGTTTATAAAGATACCCCCGGAAAATATGCACAACAGCAAACACCGCAAACAAACTCGGCAGAAACCACAGCGGATAAAGAAAGGGATACCACTCATTGCCCCAGCCGATATAAGCATCAAGCCAGTTTCCCACGCCGAAATTTGCTATGATTTTATTGGCAGGAAAAATATTACGCACCGCAGGCAACAACTGAAAAATAAATATGTAACCTATTGCCAGCGAGTTCCATAGGATATACGGCAGTAATATACTTTTGGCTTTACGCCCCATGAAAATATGCCACTTTTGCGTGTATTTTTTGGAAAAATACAAGTGCCCGCTGACGGCAAAAAAGACCGGAACCGCTACGGTTGCAATATATTTGGATGTTATTTCCGCAACGTAATGAAACAGCGGCAGTTTATTGACCGCCGCGGCAAAAGCACCGTATTGCGGCGTGTAGGCGTGAACATATATAACTGCAATACATGAAAGAAATTTAAGCAGAGCAAGGTACAGTGAATCTTTTCCACTGACCGGCAATATGGTTGTTTGCGTCGAATCTTGCTCCATTCACAATCCTGAATTGTTGAGTTTATTACAGCGGCAGCAGTTCTTTCTGCTCCAGACCTTCCAGATGGGCGGTATCGTTCCAGGTTACCAACTGCCAGTTGATTGCATCTTTGCAACGGAAAACTGCCAGACTTGCATTGGCACAGAAAGGCCTTACATTGTTGCCTGAAATCGCCCCCGTAGCATGTTTGAGCATCCGCTGCATCGCTCCACCGTGAGTGACCAGCAGTATGCGTTTGCCCTGATATTGCTGTGCCAATCCGGTGATAAAACCTGAAACCCGATTCTGAAACTCCGCCAGACTTTCGCCTTCCGGAATATTCAAATCATCCAAATCGCGCCGGAATGCCGCCATGATCTCCGGATGCTTTTCATTTAAATCTGCAATGCGTCTGCCTTGCATAAAACCCAGATCCCACTCCCGCAGAGCCGCAGTCGGCGTAACAGTAAGACCGGGGTGAAAGCTCAAGATCGTTTCTGCCGTAATCATTGCTCGATCCAGATCGCTGGCAAAGACGGCATCGAACTGCCACTTGCTCAAACGCGTTGCCGCCGCCTGTGCCTGAAGCAGACCCAGTTCGTTCAACGGTATGTTCAACTGCCCCTGGATTATGCCGTCATGGTTGGACGCGGTTTCGCCATGCCGCACAGCGACGATCTCGCAAATATTATCAGCAACTTTTTTCATTGTTTCTTACCCGGAATAAAAACAAAGCGGCATCAACTGCCGCTCTGTTGTCAAAGTTTGATACTTCAGCAGAATTCCAGTACGCCGAAATCTTCCGGGCGGTGGAAGTTCAACACCCGCACCGGATTCCAGCTGAGCCAGTGCGGATGGCTGGTGGCATCGCCGCACTTGTAGGCATTCATACGCCAGATGGTACCGGCTTGGGGCTGTTTGATGTCGGCATACTTGCGGATCAGTTCAAAGGGGAAGAAGAATCCGACCCGGTAGTTGACATCGCCGACCTGTTCCGGTTCGACTGTATCGGGCATAGTATGGAATTTCTTGATCAGCTTCATGTGTTCATCCGGCAGGATGTCCATATCTTTGAAGCCGTGGTCGGTACGGGTGTTATCTCTGACATAATAAAGCAAAGTACCGGCTCCGCAGTTCATTTCCAGATTAAAATATCCGGCACCGGGCAGTTCAAAAAAGAATTCCACACAGCTGTCTTTGCAAACCGAGCCCTGAAAACCGGTCTGAATACTGCGGACATAGTAATCATCTACATTGAACAAACCATAGATGCCATCGGCATCGTACTGCAATTTGAGTTCAGTTTTGGGCTGATGACGGGTCCCGCGGATATGGGCGTTGACAATACGCAATGCTTCAACATCTTTCCAGCAAGGTGCATCCCATGCGGCACTGATGTCAACAGTACCGGCGGCAGGTTTGATCTGATATTTCATAATAAAAATCCTTTGTTTTGCGTTTTTTGCAAAATTTCATGACATAAATACTATATAAGTTACTCTGTATTTGGAAATATTGCAAGACGCAAATCAGATTTTTTACACTTTTTATACCGGAAATACAACTTTTTTTGTACCTGCAATGGTTTATTTCCGGCATAAAATCATTTTCAGAACTGGTCGTCCGGCGTTATGCCGTATTGTTTCAGGCGTTTCAGTAGAATATCTCTGCCGCGGGAGAGGCGTGATTTGATGGTGCCGAGCTGGCAGTTCTGGCGTTTGGCTATTTCTTCGTACGGCAGATTGTTTAAATGCCGCAGTTGCATGGTTTCGCGTAAAGAAGCCGGCAGTGCGGCTATTTCGTTTTCTATGAAAGCACCTGTTTCTATATTGCAGACTTCCCGCAACGGAGTATGTTTTATGTCGGGTATATTGAAATCTTCCTGCTGCTGATCGCCGCCCGGATCCGGCGGACGGCTCAAGCTCATATTTACTTCACTGCCCCGCCGCCGGTTCCAGTGATATTTGTTGTGTGCCTGATTTATGACAATGCGGCAAAGCCAGGTAAGCAGCAGTGATTCTCCGCGGAAGTTCGGCAAAGCCCTGTAAGCCTTGACCAGAGCATCCTGGGTAACTTCTTCTGCATCGTGGTGAGAACTTAAAATAGCGTAGGCGGTCTGATAAAGTCTTTGCCGGTAGCGTGAAACTATTTCTTCAAATGCTTCCTGCGAACCGTTTTTTACAGCTTCAATGAGTTCTGTATCGTTTTTATCTGCGGAATTTGGCTGATTGCTGAAATCCATAAAACAATTAAATCCTGTGTGCAAATCCAAAAAATATCTTCGTATAAAGACAGACAACAAGCATATTTGTTGCATGGAAAAACCGTAAAACATCAAAAAATCATTACGGTATGAACACTCTGCAATCAAGTTATCTACAAGCAAAGTATGGTGAAAACAGTATTATCTATATATTTTTGCTGTTTTATTGCCGGTTGTATCTTGAAAGAGACCGCTTTTTATGGTATAATGATAAGGTGAGTTTTAACTGTTGCGAATGGCTTGGGTGATGGATAAACCGGAAAAAACTTTTGTTCTGGAGTACGGCGGGAATGCCGGCAGTCTGCATAAACAGCTGGTCGAAGGCTTGTCGGCAGAGTTTGCCAAATTGCCGCCGGGAACCCGTCTGCCCGGCACTCAAGAGCTGAAAAAGCGGTTCAATGTAGCTTATATGACCGTGACCCGGGCATTGGATGAACTGGTTCTGCGGGGCGATATTGTGCGTTTTC
>SUVS01000091.1 GCA_015061885.1 Lentisphaerota bacterium | reverse complement strand
CCGGTAAAAGGTTTGGAAAAAAGGGGTGGAGTTCCGTCTTCGCCGGAGGCTACGCCGTGACAAGTTGAGGAGGGGAAAAAGGACCGATCCAGCAAAAGGTCTTTTTCCCCTCCTCAAGTACCGACCCTTGTTGGGAACATAGCGTTTTTCAAAAAGCTTTTTCCCTCTTCCCCAAGTCCAACAATATTTGTGCTTTAATTAAATTTCAATCGTTATCGGGCAGTTCCAATTCGACATCTGCGATTTCTACTGTGCCTTGTGCTTTGGTGCCGTAAAACACCAATCCGGCATATTTTTCAAATTCCGGCATGGTAACGATCATCTTGTGCTTGACCCATTCAGCGGTGGGTTTGATATTTCTGATACCGGCACTTTTTTTCCAGTTGTCATTGATGAGGAGTACGCCCAGCCGTTCGCCTTTGAAATTCACTCCGCGAACCCAAAAACTCAATTCATATTTGGTATTGGCAGTCACCCGGTTGGTAATACTCTGCCGCAACGAAAATTCGCAAGTTTCCGGCACTGTGATCCGGGCAAATCCGCCATCGGGTGCTCCGGTGGCAAAAAATTCAGCCTTGGCCGTCTTGGGGGCGATCAAATTCCATGCCAGAGCTTTACCTTTGGCATCGATTTTCTCAAATTCGCCATTGAAAATCAGATTGTCAGCCGTCGCCGCTGCTGCAAATCCCAGAATCGCGGCAATCATCACAAAAGTCTTTTTCATAAAATCATAGATCCTTTCTGCGGAGCATATTTTCCCCGCCATTGTAAACAATAGTCTGCCAATATAACTATTGCAAATTTCAGTAAAACTTTTTTTCAGATTTTTTTTACATTTTGTGATCAGCAGTAAAATATTTTTCAGTTTAAAAATAAAATTTCTCTTGAAAAAAGCTCTCAGTTGCAACAAGAAAATTTGTATTTGCTGCCACTTGAGCTATCTTTTACGCAAGCGTAAAAAATACGCTCTGTTCCCAATACGGGTAGGTTATTGGGAATAAAAAGTTTTTTTAAAACTTGAAAGGCACTTTTCTTTTTTGTGTCAACAAAGAAGAAAAGTGCCAGGAAAAGGTTTGGAAAAAAGGGGTGGAGTTTGAGGAGGGGGAAAAGGACCTTCCCTCAAAAGGTCTTTTCCCTCTCCTCAAGTACCGACCTTTATTGGGAACAGAGCCAAAAAATAACCGGCTTAACTGAGCCATACCCCCAAAAAACGTTTGCTGAATATAACTTTTACAGGAGTTTGCCATGAGCAGCAATGCAATGATCGCGGCGCAGAATTTTATAAATAATGAAAAACAGTTCCATTTGGGCTTTCTCCCTACTGAACAATCCAGTCCTTTGACCCGGAATCTGGATAAAGAATTTGCCCGCGGCGCGGTTTACGGCGTAGCCAATCTGCAAAGCGTTGACCGCAATGTATTGACTATGGCAGAAAAAATCTTTGCCTCCGGAGAGTTTGCCCGTTTGGTCGATACCGGCGAGCAGGTGATCCGTTCCGGCGGCAGGATCGTTTTTTCCGGCTGCGGAGCCACCGGCAGATTGAGTATTCTTTTGGAATGTATGTACCGCGATTGCTGCGTTAATACTCCGGAATTGGCAGCTTACAGCAACAGTGTTTTCAGCATCATGACCGGCGGGGATTATGCGCTGGTGCGTTCGGTGGAGTTTTTTGAAGATTATCAGAGTTTCGGCCGCCAGCAGGTCAAAGATCTGAATCTGAATGAACGCGATATGCTTGTAGCAATTACTGAAGGCGGCGAAACATCTTCGGTATTGGGGACGCTGTTTGAGGCTCTTGACCGCAACTGCAAGTGTTTTTTGCTGTTCAACAACCCGGCAGATTTGCTTGCAGAACGTCTGGAACGCTCCCGGAAAGCTATTTGCGACAAGCGCGTTTGCGTGCTTGATCTCTATTGCGGGCCGATGGCTCTGGCAGGCTCGACCCGGATGCAGGCAACGACTTCTGAACAATTGATCGCGGGGGCGGCTTTGGAAAGTATCGTCCTGCGTCTGCTGAATCAAACTCCGCCTGATTACAGTAAGCTCTTTGCCCGGCTGCTTGATGATCTGGAAAGCCCCGCGGCACAGCAGGGGATCGCCTCTTACATTGAATTTGAAACCGGCTGTTACAAACGCAAAGGTCTGCTTACTTATTTAGCCGATGATTATTTACTGGATATTTTTACTGATACCACCGAACGTTCTCCGACTTTTATGCTGCCGCCCTTCCGCAAATGCGATGATGCAGTTTCGCCGCGTCCGTGGGCTTTTGTCAAAAATCCGCTGCGGACGACCGACGGAGTGTGGCGTCATGGCATGAACCGCGATTTGCGCTGCCTTGAATGGGATACCAAGCTGTATCTTGCCATGGGCGCACCGGAAAAAGTGCTGACCAATCCGCCGATGATCCAGGCTTGCGAGCTGAAAAAATTCCAGGTGGGCAACGAAAATTATAATGACCGTATTTCCGGCAACAGCGATGCCGCCGTACTGGTGACTTTGAGTACCGGCAGAACCAAGGACAAATTGTTTGAAACATTCAAAGCTTTGGAAAATATTTTTGCAGATCGCCGGCATCTTTGCATCGGCGGTACTGAAGGTGATTTTACAGTTCCCTGCCAACTGGAACATTCGCCGCTTGAGCTTATGTCGCATATGGCGGTAAAATTGGTATTAAATACCGCCAGTACCGGCATCATGGCAATGTTGGGCAGAGTGACCGGCAACTGGATGAGTTATGTGGATGTTTCCAACAAAAAGCTCATCGACCGCGCCATCCGGTTGATTTCTGAAATCGGCGATTTGGAATACGATAAAGCCTGTATCATGCTTTTTGAAGCTATTGAGGAACTTGCCGCCATCACCCAAGTTGGCGACGAACGCACATCTACAGTACAATATGTGTTAAGCAAACTCAAAAAGTAAGACTCTGTTCACAATAAAGATCGGCATTTGCCACCATTTTGTGTTTGGCACAAGAAAAAACAACTGGTACTGCGCCGGGATTTTCTTGCCGACACCACACCTTTGATTTGTGCTTCGATGCTGGTGAATTACGCTTGTTTACTGCGGGATAAGTTGCCGCCGTATGCAGTGAGTGCCATTGATGAACAACTGCGGTTCCTTGCCGTCGAAGATGCCGCTTCCTGTCAACTTATGATCGACTATTACCGGGAACTTGGACACGATTTTACAGACTCTTACGGTCTTGTACGGACAGATACTGGCATCTATTAGTGTCCGTTAGAGTCCGTAGTTGTCTGTTGCAAGAGAATAAACATAAAATTTTCGGAATCAAGCTAACGGAATCAAATCATAATACACTAAAGCCAATCCTGCTAATACCATGAACAAATATTCGACCATCAGTAAACCGACAGCTTCAAGCACTACACGCCATACTTTTGCTTTACTGACTTTGATCCGGTAGTATGAAAAACAAACCACAAAGAAAAGAATCATTGCGTATGTCAAAACGACCCATGGATCTCCTTTTTCGGCAAACATTACTGCTCCGCT
>SUVS01000056.1 GCA_015061885.1 Lentisphaerota bacterium | reverse complement strand
GCAGATCTGTTCTGCGTTGCGGTTTTGTAAGCCAACGCATCTTCCAGTTTGAGTTCAACTGCCGGATTGGCAATATGCACTGCTCTTTTCAGAGCCGGACCTTCAAGAGTAACTTCAGAACCGAATGAAGTCAGACAACTGCCCAGAACCGCCAATAACAGTAAAAAAGAATTTTTTTTCATTATTGAATCCACTATTTTATTTTTTTATGATCTGAAAGCCATAGGTCATACCACTGCGGACTTTGAATTTTTCTCCGCTTTTGAGTTTTGCCGGTACCGGACCGGCAACACCTTTGGCATAAGTACCTGCCGGCAGATTCAGCGAACGATCACCGGAACCGGTGGCATGCAGAAACACTACATCGTTGCCGATCCAGAACTGGTCTTTATTCAAACCTTTACTGTAACGCCAGATGTTGTTTTTTTCCATAAGCATAACATAAAATTCTGCCGGCAAATCGGTCAGAGTAGAGAAATAATGCGTTGAACCATTGATCTTCTTTTCCACCAGCACCGGTTTGCCGGATGAATCTCTGCCGATAACGCGGTCGAAACCGCTTACCGGATAGAACCACGGACTGCTTATATTGGTATTGGTGTGTTTCAGATTGCCGAATTCACCGCTCATGGTAATATCGGGCTTGGAGCGTTCGACTTTCATATCAAACTTGATACCGAGGAAGTCGCCGTTGTTCTTTGCCGACGGGCCGTGAGTGGGGTAAGATGCTCCGGCACTGTACAGCCAGACTACGACGGCTTTTTCGCGTTCAAAACGCTCCATAAGTTTTTTACGCTGTCCGGCGGTCAGCATGACCATCGGGTGCATGATGTAAAACTTGAGTTTTTCCAGCTTGACCTTGCTGTCCAGCAAATCGTAAACCATAAGATTGCGGAACGGTACAGCCAGACGGTTCACATTTTTATAAATGACTTCCGAAGCTATGGTCATGGGATTGTCGTATGCCGCATATTTGGTGTACCACACCGAATCCCGGCTGTTGACTACACAGACTTCAAACGGTGTAGTGCCTTTGACCGGACCAAGCTGCATATAGACATCGTTGGTAAAAGTTACTGCTTCGTTGATCGCTTTTTCGTCAAACTGACTGCCGTTGAGGTCGTACCAGTAGTTGAGTGTACCGGTGGCGGCGGTGCATCCGAATGAACGCAGGAACTGACCGATGTCGTTTTGCGGACGGTCAGGTGTACCGCAATAGACGATACTGGCAAGGTTTTCGGTAGTCAGGGTATAACTGGTGCGGACATCCTGTTCAATAAAGACCGCTTTACCACGCAATACCCACGGATCCCAGACATGCATCAAAGCTCCCGGCTGACCGGTTTTACGCAAAGTGTAACGCAAAGGTGCATGAGTAAAGTCAAAATAGGGCCCCAGCACTGTTTCCATAAAGCCGTTATGACCATTGCTCTGGATATTGCGGCGGGGGTTGGCGATCATTTCCGAAAAATATCCGTAATAAGCTCCGACCAGCCATTTGCCGTCGGTCTGCTCTTTGGTGAATTTTCCGAAATGGTTGAGTACCTCGGCAAGCATCAGACTGCGGAACTTGAAAAAGTCGATCATCATCATATCTTCTGCCGGATCGAGCAATTCGCCGACAGTCCCCTTGCGGGCTGTTTCGTGGGACGGCATTGTAACCGTATCAAAAGTAAGACCGGGCTTTTTCCAGGCTTTTGCCAATGCTTCATCGGTTTTATACCACTCTTTGAGCATACGCTTGAAACTTTCCAAATCAGCGGGGCTGTAACCGGCGTAGGAGCGTTTGCGGGTGGCATCGGCAGATGTCCAGAACCACTCACCGCATTTGTTTTCGGTAAAACTCACGCCCCATACACGGTCGGCATAGTTGCTCTTTTTGATATGATCGTAAAGAGCCTTGAGCGGTATTTCGCCATCGGTCTGCCACTTCTTTGCCCCCAGAGCCTGATGGTCAAGCCAGAGATCGCGGGGGCGGTTGTTTTCGTGCGTGCTGATGCACTCGGGATTGCGTTCCAGCCACCACGCGGGCATGTAACTGTAAATTTGTATGGCAAAAACAGCATCGGGTACACGGGTGAGCAATGTAGCTACACTGTTGTCAAATTCAGTAAAATCAAAAGTCCCGTCCGGTTTCCAGAAATCAGCAAAATGTGTGCTGATGCGGTAAGACCGGAAGTTGTTTTTGGTAAAGTTTACTACAGGTGCTACCCGGTCTTTGATGGCGTACATGCTTGGAGCGTGCCAGAAAACCGGATTGATGATCTCGTCATCCATTTGCAGCATGAACCGCGGTCCACCCGCCCAGCGGGCACGGCGTAACGCCGGCGGATTGGCTTTTACATCAAACTTATGCAGCAGGGGATTGCCTTTGAGCCGCACAAAATCATCCACGCAGTAAAGTTCAGCTTTGCCTTGATCCACATAAGGCAGAGCGTATTTCAGTTCGATAGTTTCGCCGACTTTCCACGCTTTACTGCCGGGCGAAATATTCAGCGTAAAAGTGTGTTTGGCTCCATTATCCCGCCGCAAATCAAAGCGTAAACGCTGGACTTCGGTTACCGGCAAAGATTCAATCTTTACCGTCATTTTGCCCTTTTCGCTTTTCACCAGCGAAAGCACACTCTGTTTACCGGCATGACGGTAGGGCATTCTTGCCCGCCAGGGATTCATTGACGGTTCGCCAATCACCAGAGCCGGTTCTTTGCATTGGGGTATGTAGCGGTCGGTATTGCTTTTGGTATCCATTGTCCACTTGCCGTCGGAATCAAAAAGTATGGTTTTTCCGGCGACTTCGGCATAACCCATGGCGATAAAACCACCCCAGGAATCTATATTTTTGACCCGGCAGGAGATGGTATTTTCACCTTTTTTAAGATATTTGGTTATATCGTAACGCCCGGGAGAAGAAAAGCCGCGGGTATTGCCGACATGTTTGCCATTGACATAAACAAAGCAACTGTCATCGCCGGTGGCAGTGAAAACCGCAAAATCCGGGGCGGCTTCCAAATCAAGTTTGCGTTCAAACCATACACTGCGGTTGACAAAACCGGGACCTTTGACCGGCCACAGCCATTTACCCCGCCAGGTCAGAGTATGACCGGTTTCCCGCGGCGGCAGATAGGATATTTGCAAAAGCTGTGGAAAACCTTTGGCTTTGCCGTTGACCGTAATGCGGGGTTCGACCATCATTTCCGGCGTAGTGAATGTTACACTCTTCTGTCCCGGTTCAAGCGTAACAGCCGTATTGGGGATCTCCTTGAAATTGCGGTCGTAAAACCGCATGACTGCACCGGGACATTCGCCCTCCATCCATTTAAGCTGACATTTTGCCCGGGGCATGAGTTTGCCGGTAATGACCTCTTTGCCGACAGGTAATCTGTCGGCATCGGGGATCAGATTGGAGTTTTTGAACCAGCGGATTTTTTTCACCGCCAGATTTGCCGCTTCGTTACCGAGGAAACGCAGTTCCCAGTTGGTGGCAATGCCCTGCCAGTTGATACTTTCGCAAATATTGAATGTATATGTGTGGTATCTGCCATCGGGCACAGCTGCCACCGGGCTGACGGATGCGGTTGCCCGCTTGCCGTCTTTGGTACAGGAAACTGCCAGATTCCAGTAACCCGGCTCATCAGCGGCAAGCGTAAATTCAACCTGTTTGTAGATGTTTGTATTGCACGCAACATCCGATTGATAAAAACCGCCGGCGGTATTGATGGAGCTTTTGCCGGTAACAGCGTTTTTATCCACGCTTGTTCCGGGCTGTAACCGGAACGGATGCACATTTTTTTTCAACACCGTTCCGGCAAGTTCCGCCGCAAATGACTTGCCGGAACTGACTGTTACCGGAACGGAGGATTTACTTTTTTTTTGAGCAGAACCCTCGAGTTTGCCCGCCGTGATTTCCTTTAAACCGATAACTGCACCTTTTTCGCCGATAAAACGCAATTCATAATTGGTCTGCATACCGGCAAAACGGGGATTATCTCTGAGGTTGAAAGTATAAACATGGTACTGGTCATCGCCCGGTACGCTCTGCACCGGCAGAGAGATGCCCGGCAGATTTTTGCCGTCAACGGTTTTCAAAGAACAGGCATAACGCAAAGTACCCGGTTTATTGCTTTTGAACATAAACGATACACTGTCGATCTCATCGGCAACCCACGCCAGTTTCTGCTGATGAAAGCCGCCGAATGCACCCAGCGTTTCCGCCAGAAATTCATTATTGCTTTTCAAGGCTTTCGCTTTGAACAAACCGACTTTGCTTTTCAATGCATTGCCGATAAGTTTGACCGTAGTCTTGGCGGAAGTTGCAAATTTTTTGATTTCAACAGTCGCATTTTCCGGACCGAACCAACGCAGTTCGTAGTTGGTCAGAGTACCCTGCCAGTTTTTATGCCCGGCAACATCAAAATAGTAGTCATGAAATTCGCCATCCGGAATAACTGTGTTGTAAATATTCATCGCATGGCGTTTGCCATCAACAAAAGTATCGGCGGCAAAACGGATCTGCCCGGGTTTATCAGCTTTGGCGGTAATAATGACCTGTTTTATTTCAGTGGTTTTCCAGTTGAGTTTCTGCTGATAGATCGCACTTTTATTGTTGGCACGAGCTTTGAACACCAGAGCATCATCCGAAGGTTGAAGCACTACATTCGATAATGCCATGACTTTTTTCAGTTCAGCACCGGCATACTCCACCGGCACTGCCATTGCCGCCGCTCCGCACAAAAGCAGTGCTGCGGTAACGCATTTACTATATTTTATCATATTGGGAACCTGTTTTATTTGGTATAGTCGTAACCGATATAAAGCACATTGTACGTAACACTGGGGCCATATGGCACTGCTGAATTCGGTACTTTATCATTGGTTATAGAACGGGTATATTCATAGGTCATACCGGAGGCGTGTCCATCCACATAAACCGAGTTTGCCCGTCCTTTTGAGGTGGGAACATCATCCTGGGCACGGCTATAGTCTTCATTGGCTCCGTGCCGGTAAGCAAAGTTCCGGTTGTTCTGCAAAACAGATCCTTGCGGAGAGTACAAATCACCAACCAGCAATGCTTCCGAGGCATCGGTTATAGCGTTCAAAGTTCTGATTCTTGCAGGCGATTCTTTAGGAGCTGTCAAAAACCAGTTCGGTGCATAATGGGTATATTTAAACCCCACCGTTTTGTCTTCATGAAGCGGTTTGGCTTCAGACGGACAGGCAAGCACACCGGGGCGACTGTACCCGCCATAATCCAGACCGTATCCGCCCTCCGGAGTTTCGGTAGTAGAGATCCCGGCATCGGTTCGACCGGAAAGCTGATTGAACCATAGATTACCGGTTGTATTACCAGTAGCATCCCCACGCAAGATATGATCATTGTTGGCAGAAAAATAGTTCTGATACGCCAGACCGATACTTTTCAGGTTGCTCAAGCAATGAGCGTTACGGGCGGATGCCCGTGCCGAAGAGAGTGCCGCAACAGCATTGCCGCCAGAATAGCAATAATTGCAATTACAACAAGAAGCTCAATGAGGGTAAAGCATGCTTTACCCTGCCCATGGGCAGATTTTTTCCGATCATAACAGGAAAAAGATTTCTTGGCAACGGACTCAATCAGGGCAAAAGAAGACTGTCTTTTCATAATTACTATTCCCCTTTATTTTTGTTTGGAGCCAGCCGGGAAAACCTCTTTCCCGGCTGTGTTGTAATAATTAAACTTACTTGAGTTCAGATGTATGCAATGCATCCATTTCAGGACTGAACGGCACCGGACCATTTTCGGTGATAAGGTAGCCGGTTTCAATTCTTGCCCCATTGAATTCGGGGTGGCCGAAGAAACTGACATCTACACAAACCGTCATACCCGGCACCAGCACATCGTCGCTGTTGGGTCCGAAGAACGGAGCTTCGGCTTCCTGCAGACCGATAGTGTGGGCAAAAGGACAGACCAGATAGGGCAAAAGACCGTGTTTGGCAAAGTATTCTCTGCCGGGAACATCAATTTCACGACCGGATTTGCCGACTTGCAGCATGGCCTTGGTCAAACGGAACACTTCACGCAAGTGGTTGATGCAATCTTTCTGGCGGTCAGTGTAAACCCCGTTGGCAGGTACGGTATCGCCGTAAACCCCGGCGTAACCCTGCCATTTGGGCGAAAGACCGAGCATGACCAGTTCGCCATCGGCCAGTTTTTTACTGCTGGCGGTGGGAACTACTGCATTGGCTCTGGCACCACTGCCGACGATTGCGGAAAAACCGAAACTGCTGGCTCCGCGACTGCGGGCGGCATATTCACCGGCGGCGGCGATCTCAATTTCGCTGGCACCGACTTTTACTGCATCTTTCATAGCTTTGTAAGCGTGATCGGCAAGAGCAAAACCTTTGCCGATCTGTTCGGCTTCCCAGGCACTCTTGAAGTAACGCAAACGCAGGAATTTTTCAGTAATATCAACGATTTCCACCCCGGCAAAACCCTCGGCTATGCCGTTGTAGCAGTCAACCGGCATCCGACCGGCTCCCACCAGACCGATGCGGGTAACTTTGCCCAGATTGGCATTGAGTTCGGCAAACAGTTTGGGAAAATCAATGATCGTAGCATTGGGGTATTCTTCATCAGGTACCATGAACACCGGGAAATTGCGGGTGTTTTTTATTGCACTGTCCTGTTTGGCAAAAGGTTCACTTTCGGGGCCGCCAAGCAGAATGGGGTCGCCTTTACGCGGAATCAGCACCGCACCGCTTTCAAACTGCGGACACCAGCCGGTGAGATACCAGCCGTTGCCGATATTGAATTCATCGTAATAGACCAGAGCCAGATCAAGGTTTTCAGTTTCCAGAATTTCGCGTACCTGTGCAAGACGGTTTGCTGCTTCTGATTCGATCAAATAAGCCATAATATTTTCCTTCCAAGTTCAATTTTTTTGTAAAAAAGGCACAAAGAGTGCGTCTTCCAACGGCAGAACAGCCGCCGGAGCATCTTCAACAAAAAAGGTCAAAGATCGGAAGGATATTGAGAAATAGCAGCCGCACAGCGGTTGCTGCAAGAATAAGAGTGAACCTGAAAACACCGCCCGAACATAGCCGCCCGGACAATGCGTAAATCTGTTTTTTCAAGTTCGGAAATAAACATAAAAAATGACTCCATTTTTACCATCTGCTTGATAGTATAACTCAAAAAAATCAAAATGTCAAGTCCTGCAAAGAAATTTTTTCTGTTTTTTTTACCTCGTTATGGCATAATATAAAACCGTAGCGGGCAATAATGCAAATAGCGGCTTTTTATGGAAGAGTATGGAAATGTCCTGCCGCCTGTGCGGGCAATATTGTTCGAAGGCGGCATACAGGTGCTTGCCTTACGACGCGGTGCAGTATGCTCCACCACAGGGCGAAGTTTATGCCGGCACAAATAATCACTGTCGCAGGGTATAGGTTTTCCGGAGGGAAGTTCAAAAGAGATCAAAACAAAGGCAAAATGCAGAAACACAGTCATGCGGGGCGGTAGATTTTTGCTGCTACCTGTAAGGTAACAGCAAAAATTGCTCCCTCCGCAGGGCGAAGTTTATGCCTTTGCCGACTTTTGAGGTCTTTTGAATTTCCCTTTTTTCCTCACCGAAAAGCCGAAGTGGCCTACCTCTTTGCCGAGGTTGAAGTAATGGCCGTGGGCGTACCCCAATATGCCGCCGTTGCGTTCCAGAGCGAGTCTGCCGCTTTTGGTCAGAAAATCTTCAGACACCTGCACTGCAACGATTTCCGCTAAAAACATATCGTGCGAACCGAGCTTGATGATCTCTTTGACTTTGCACTCCAAATTGAGGGGGCACTCCATTACCAGCGGTGCCTGAATTTGCGAACCGACTGCGGCAGTAAGGTTCTGTTCGGCAAACTTATCCACATCTCTGCCGGATTTTACGCCGCACCAATCCACCACAGCGGCCTGACTTGCCAGCGGGATATTGACCGTAAATTCGCCGGTTTCCACCAACGCTTTATAACTGAACCGTTCCGGTCTTACTGAAATGGAAAGCATTGCCGGATCACTGCAAACGATCCCCACCCATGCCACGGTAATAAGATTGTTGGCAAAACCGTTGCCGCCGGTACCGACCAGCACTGCCGGAACCGGGGCCAACTGGGTACTGCCGTGCCAGATAACTTTTCCCATGATGACCTCAATGACAACCGCATTTGCCGTGACAACCGCAACCGCCTGCCGCCGGACAACTTTCTGCCGCCGCACAGCGTTCGGTGGTCTGACTGGTGGAAGTGGTACCAAACACGCTGAACTGTTTTTCGACATTACTGCCGGAGCATTTTTCGCACTCAACAACACTGTTCATACGGGGTACGAGTTTTTCAAAAGCGTGTCCGCAATCTTTGCAGATATATTCGTAAATCGGCATATTGCACCTCAAATGTTATTCAGCGATCTCTTTGATGACCTGACAATATTCGTCAGTATAAGTGTTTATTTTGTTAAAAAGCATAGCTCCGGGCAAACCGGCATTTTTGAGTATCTGCAAGCGTTCAGCCACCGCTTCCGGCGGATTTTCTCCCATACTGCTCATAACACCAACGCCAATGTGCAGAGCTGAAAACGCCTGATCGCCCAGCAAACGCAGATAATCGCTGACCAGTGATCGGAATTTATCCAGTTCGGTATGGTAATTCATGGGGAACGCTTCGTCGATGTAATCATTTTCCAGCCACTGCACCCAGTCCTGACCTTCCAGTACAGCGGGTCCCAAGCCCCAGACCGGCGGAGCGGTTATATCGGCACTGTCAATATAATTGGCACGGGCGGCAATGGTAAGTTTCAGGTTGTTTTCGCAACTGATGCGACGCATTTCCCGGACTGTCCGGGTAACATTTTCGTTACGTAATGCCACTACCTTGTAGGCTATCGCCGGATTGGCGAGCATCTCGGGAGTCAGGATCTTTACGCCGAAAAAGCGTTCATTGAGCTTCTGACACTCTTCGCACTGACAGGGATAATCCTTCAGCAGCAAGGCGTTATCGTTGCGGATAAAATCCAGATGAAACGCCGCCAGACGGTCTTTGTAAGTCTTGATAAGATTTTCGGCACCTTCAACAAACAAAGCCCGGTTGCCGGGGTGGTTGCCGCAAGGACCGGAAAGGCGGATACCGTATTTTTTTTCCATATCAGCCCACAAATCTTCGGGTAAAGTGCGTTTTATCACGCCTTTGCCCGCCCATTCGGGAGTGATGCGAACTTCCACTTGCATACCGCAGTTGGCGGCAGCACGGCAGTAATCATCCAGCGACGGAACTTCCGGCAGATAAATATCAGCCAGAGTAACACCGGCTTTCCGCATACGCTCCAGATGACGGGCTATTTCGTCATAAGGTTTTTCGCGGTTGACAACATAACGGCAGTGATCCCAGATACCTATTCTGAAACTCATAATACATGACCTTTCTTTATTTTACAGTAAAAATCCTCCTTATGAAAATAGCATATCTTGTACTGAAAATCAATTTTATTTACATAAAAAAGTATCTTTTCCTATTATGAAACGGTTTTCAAATATATTTCTGACGGTTTTTAACCTTTGAACGGTTGCAAGTTTTGAGCAGTGTGCTATCTTATTGAAGATTTGTTTTTTTGAAACTATACGAAAGGATCTTTATTATGCTTAATCAATCAGCTATTGCTAATGGTTTGCGTGAACTCGGTTTGAAAAACGGTGATATAGTGCTTTTGCACAGTTCACTGATAAGCTTGGGCAAAGTCAACGGCGGTCCGGCGGCAGTTGTGGATGCTTTTCTTGATGTTATCGGTGCGGAAGGTACACTTTTAGTGCCGGTGTTCGGAGCGTTGGGGATCCTGACTGACGAAGTGAAAAACCGCCCCGATGCAGTTATCAGCCCCTGCCCGGTAGGTACTCTGGCGGCAATCGGCAAAGATGCTGAAGAACTCTGCCGCGACCACTGGAAAGCTGAAACGGCTCACGGTAACGATACACCTTACACCCGTCTGGCGGAAAAAGGTGGTTTTATCTGTCTGCTGGGCGTGGATCAGGATCGCAACACGACTCTGCACAGCGTGGAAGCTCTGCTGGAACTGCCTTATATGAACACTGCCACGCGTACATTTAAAACACCGGATGGCGAAGAAGTTACCAAGTCATGGAAGTTCTACCCCGGCCCGCACCGCGACTTTATCGGATTGGATGCCATGCTTACCCCGGCAATGACCCGCGGAAGGATCGGCAATGCGGAAGTCAGATTGATAAATGCTCAAAAGATGTACGATATAGCCATGAACATCGGCAATCTTGATCCGGCTTTTGTGCTTTGCGACAATCCCGCATGTGCCGACTGCGTAAAGCAGCGTGCCGCAATTTTTGCCGACCGCATAGAAAACGAAAGTTTCCGCCTTGCAGTTTCCAGCCGTCTGGCGGGCAGATATATTGATGAAATGATCGAAAACTGTCAGAAAAACGGCATCAAATATATCGAACTTGACTATATTCAGGGCAAAGCATGGAGCAAGTATTCTTCGGAAAAACTTGCCCGCTGGATCAATGACCTCAACGATGCCAATATTGCCGTAAGTGCCGTCCGCTGTATGAGTGTGCCGGAAAATGCCCAGCAACTTATCGACCTTGCCGTAGCTATTGGCGTAGGCAAACTGATTCTGCCTTTGAACGACAGTTACAGTGCGGCTCAAGCCGCCGCCGATGCCGGTTTGAGTGTGGAGTACTTCAACACCAATCAGTGTGCCAGCCGTGCTGCAGCTAAACTCAACCGCCACCGTACTGCCGCCAGCAATGATTACGGTTTTGTCTTTAACCCGGCAAACTTTGTGCTGGCGGGCGAAATGCCGTTCCTGCAATCGTGGAAACTCGGCAGATTCATCAAAACCGCCCGTCAGCTGGATTTGGTGGATATGCTCTGGAATGGTACTCCTGCCGCTCTCGCCGGAGGCAATGCGGAAGTCAAGGAGCTTATTTCCATTGTCCGCTGCCACAACTTTGACGGCTTTATGACCCTCGGCGGCGGCGGCAGCTACCCCGGCACGCTTACCGAAGCGGTCGCCAACTTTACTGAATTGCTGGATACCATGTAATATGCCCGATGGCAAGGCAGAAAATATTCTCAACGGCGGGTCGGAAAAACTCACCGGCGAAATAACGCGTGTACTCTTTGTCAATCCCGACAATCAGTACAGTGTTCTGCACATACTTACTCCTGACCGGAAAACCGAAACAGTCTGCGGCACCAATTACGGCTGCAGTGAAGGCGAATATATCGAAGCCGCCGGACGCTGGGTCGAACACCCCGAATACGGCAGACAGTTCAAAGCCGACAGTATCACTGCGGTGCTGCCGGAAAGTCCGGTGGGGCTCAAGCGTTTTCTGGCGTCGGGCATCATTCCCGGCATCGGTGGTAAGACCGCCGCGGCGATCGTGGATTATTTCGGCAAAGAAACAGCCGATATTCTGACCAATCACCCCAACCGCTTGCGGGAAATACCCAAGTTGGGGATGAAAAAAGTCACCGCCATACGCGAAGCGTGGAAAAAGTACGGAGAACGCCGCAACAGTGCGATTTTTCTGCAAGGATTAGGTATAACGCCAGCCTATTGTGCCAGACTCTTCAGGCGTTACGGCGATGCGGCGGCACAGATGGTCAAGCAGAATCCCTACCGTCTGGCACAGGAAGTTGACGGTATCGGCTTTCTCCGTGCCGACCAGATCGCCGCAAGTCTGGGCATAGCTCCGGATTCACCGGAACGGCTCTGTGCCGGGGCGGTACATGTATTGGATATGCAGACCCAGCACGGACATTGCTGTGTACCCAAAGAGCTTCTGCAGCAGGAAATCGGCAATCTTTTGAAGACAGATGATGTTACTTCATTGCAGGCAATGGCTTATGCCGTCGATAAAAAACGCATAATCATTGATGAAGAAATGGCATATCTGCCGTATTTGCTGAAGTATGAATGTGAATTGCCGCGGCATATAAAGCGTTTGAGTTCCATGCAGAAGTTTTCCGGAGCAGTGCTGAAGAAAGTTGCCGCGGCCGGAAATCTGAAACTTTCTGACGAACAGACTCAAGCGATCGATGCTGTATCGCAATCGCCGCTGGTGATAATAACCGGCGGCCCCGGCGTGGGTAAAACCACGGTTCTGGGCGAAATCGTCCGCCGTGCCAAACGCTCCAATCTGCGATTGGCTCTGGCCGCCCCCACCGGCAGAGCCGCCAAACGCATGAGCGAAGCCTCCGGCGAAAATGCCAAAACACTTCACCGCCTGCTGGGTTTTGAAGCCGATACCAACACTTTTACCTATGACACCGAAAAACCGCTGGAAGCTGATTTGATTTTAGTTGACGAAATTTCCATGCTTGATCTGCCGCTGGCAGTGGCACTTTTCCGGGCGGTACGCACCGGGGCGAGTCTGGTATTGATCGGCGATGCCGACCAGCTTCCTTCCGTCGGGCCGGGGCGGGTACTGGCAGATTTGCTGGAGTGCGGCAAATTTTTCGCAGTATGCCGCCTTACCAAAATTTTCCGGCAGGGCAGCGAAAGTTTGATTATAACCAACGCCCACCGGGTGAACGCCGGCTTGTTGCCTTATACCGGAGAAAATAATGATCCGGATGAACTGAAAGATTTTTACTGGATAGATCAGGACGAACCTTCCACCGCCGTAAAAGTTATCGAAAAACTCCTGAAGCGTATTCCCGAACGCTTCGGCTTTGACCCGGTGGACGGCGTGCAGATACTTACGCCGATGAACCGTACATTGTGCGGCACAAACGCCTTGAACGCGGAATTGCAGCAATTGCTGAATCCGGGCGAAAAAGACTCTCTGGAAGCCGGCGAACGCATCTTCAAGCTCGACGACAAAGTTATGCAGATAACCAACAATTACGACAAAAACGTTTTCAACGGCGATATGGGCATCATCCGCTATGTGAACAGTAAAGAGCGGGTGCTGGCAGTAAAGTTTGATAACGAACGGCTGATAAAATACACTGCCGATGAATTTTCCGAACTGGTACACGCCTACGCCGTAACGGTACATAAGTCACAGGGGTGTGAATTTCCGGCAGTGATCCTGACCATGCTGTCAAGCCACTATATGATGCTGGGGCGGAATCTGCTTTACACCGCCATGACCAGAGCCAAACAACTGCTGATAATCGTCGGCAGCCGCAAAGCTCTGGAAATGGCAACAGCCAACCACCGCTCCGAAGTAAGATACACCCTCTTGAAAAAGCGGTTGCTGGAAGTATGATTTTTACCGCACAGTGCGGGTGTTCAAATACCAGTCCCAGTAGTTCCGCAGATATTCGACTTGCTCTTTGTGGCTTTCAAAACAAAACCAGCCGCTTTGCAATGCACACCAGCCGTCGATCGTTTTCCGGTCAAGAGCATAGGCAAATTTACTGCATTGATTTTTCAACTGTTCCATCGGCTGCGGTATGCCGCCCTCGCCGTATGCGTGGAGAAACTGCCCCTGAATGATCTCTTTGCCGGGGAAAAGTTCGCGGAGAATACGCAATTCATTATGATAAAGTGCGTTAAAAAAGTAATCCGTTGAGTTCCAGCACCACACGCTCAAACCGTCAAAATCATCGCGGCAATTTTCCAAATCAGCGTGATTCTGCGTGGTAAAATATCTTACCAGATAGAGTTTAAGTGCCGGATTTATATTTTTCAGCGTACAGTAAACACGGTGCAATTCTTCATCGGTCATATCTTTTGACGGCCCCACCTGCGAACGGAAGTCATCAATTATTGCCCCTTTGATATTGGGAAACTCAAGCGAAAGTTTTGCCAGTTTTTCTGCGGCTTCCACATAATGCAGCTGCCAGTTGCCCTTGCCGGGGCCGTTGGCTTCGATATGCGTCAGACCGCCGATAACATTCGGAATATCTTTCAAACGCTCGCATTGAGAAGCGTTAAAAGCCTCAAGCGTATGCAGACCGTTGAGCCAGAATACATTATCTGCCTGCAAATATTTTGCCCCGGTTTCCAGACTGCACGATGTAGCTTTATCCACAAAAAAAGCCTTACCGGGGATCGTATCAAGCACATACCCCCACACCCAGAATTTATTATTATTCATGAAAAATTACTCCTTGTAACAACAAAAATTTTACCCGGATTGTCTTTACTATTACAGTTCAATAAAAAAAAATCAAGTAAAAAAATTGAAAAAATAAATTTTTTGTGCTATTATAAAACTGTGATGCAACTGCAAAAATCTGATCGCATCATATAAAGATAGTCAGAAACTTAACTTTGAAAGGATACGAAAAAATGAAGAAATTTTTGTGTGGAACCATTGCCGGTGTTTGTGCGTTTTGTGCGGTCAATGCCGCGGCGGAAAACGAAATCAAACTGCCGACACCCAATCTGAAAAACAACGTTTCGCTTAAAACCGCGTTGGAAAAACGCAAAACCACCCGCACTTTCAGCAATAAATCCTTGAGCGAACTGGATTTATCCAATCTGCTCTGGGCGGCTTACGGTCAGAACCGCCCCAACGGCAAACGCACCGTGCCGGTGGCCCGCGGTATTTACGCTGTGGAAATGTATGTGGCTCTTGCCGACGGCGTTTACAAACACGATCTCGGAGATAATTCACTGAAAAAAGTTACCGCCAGAGATATGCGTGCAGAATCCGACGGCAGAAAAATGGGTGCCAAAGCTCCGGTCGTGCTGGTGATGGTTGCCGATAAAGATGCTTTTAACGGCAAAGCTCCGCAGTATATAGCCATGGAAGCCGGTGCGATCATGCAGAATATTTATCTCTATTGTGCCGGTTACAACCTCAACACCGTAGTCTGCGGCAGTTTCAACCCCGCCGAATGGGCAAAAGCCCTCAAACTGCCCGCCAACAAATATGTGATCTTAACGCAAGTAGTAGGCTGTCCCCGATAAAGGTTGATATTGAACCTTTGGGGAAGTGGGAAAAACCTTTTCAGGAAAGGTTCTTTCCCTCTTCCCAAAACCCCATCACCCTTTTCCAAACCTTTTATTGGCACTTTTTTATGCCATTCTATGGCACAAAAAAGTGCCCTTAAAGTTTTATAAACAGTCATTTGTTTTTGCTGTTTATCACCCCATATTGGCCATGACCACTTTCAGTTAGAGCGGGCCCTGACCGGGCTTCGCGGCGTACCGCCGCGGGGGATGGCGGCTGGCAGTGTTACTGTATAAATCCTTACAGGTAACATAGCACCTTATTACATAAGTTGCTCTCAATAGCCTTCAAGCAATATTTGTTTTTTGTCGAAGGTGCCGTTTACATTGAAGTCGTCGCGGGTGATGGTTGCGGCGTGTCCGTCATAGTAGGCGGCATTCACCCTTTTGCCGTTGGTGTAATCATGGTAATCGCCGTTGATCGTGGCTCCGCCGCCTCCGCCATGACGGAACGCCACATTACCAGCTTCGCAATAAAAAATGCGGTCTTGCTTTGTCCAGCCGTTGTCGATCAATGTCAGGCATTTTGTGGGTTCGTTGAGGGCGGAAACTTTGCGGAACGGATAACTTGCGTTATCGCAAATTCCGGTCAGACGACCATTGACGGCGTAATGAGAGTATGCAAACTTCTTTTCATCACTCTTCCCCAGCGGAGTGCTTTCGCTCGGACAACTCCACAATGCATAAGACGCCGGTTTGTAATACGCCTGGGCAATCGTTTCGCCCGGATACATTTCGTTGAAAACATTCAATGACCAACGACCCGTATCCCCCGCATATATTTGAGAGGGGCGGATCCATTCGTCGTTGAAATCAGAATAACTGCCATAAACCAGCACCAGCTGTTTGAGATTCCCCAGACATTTGCTCGTCCGGGCAGATTCTCTGGCCGCCGACAGAGCCGGCAGCAGCATTGCCGCAAGTATAGCAATGATGGCGATCACAACGAGTAACTCAATAAGGGTAAAGCATGCTTTACCCTGCCCATTGGCAGGGTTATCCTGAATGTAAACGGATTGCAACCTTTTTACTGAAAGTTCGATCAAGGTGAATTTGTTTATTGTTTTTTGCATGATAACTCTCCTCTTTATTGTTTTATATAAATATATTGTTTATTCAATTATCAGCGACAGTAATCTGCCGGGGTCGTGGAACGCTCCGTCGATGCCGCGACCCAATTCCAGACGGTACTGGAACTGGCGTTTTTCCCAGTCGCTGTCGGCAATCAGCAACGCAAAGCCAATCACATTGCCGGGACGGGGGCTGGTATTCAGCTCGCTCCACGGTATGGCAAAGCGGTAGATGGTTTTGCCTTGTTTTTCATCACGCATCATTTGAACTTCAGCTCGGCTTTTTCTGCCGCCGGGATTGACAAATACTTCCGGCTTGCCGTTGACCAATGCCGCAGTATAGAGCCGGTCGGTGCCGATGAACCCGGTCTGATTGAGCATCTTGCGTTTTACGGCATCGCGGGTGGTTTCAAAGGCAAACTGGATGCAGTCGCCCTTCCAGATCGACTTGCCGCTCCACGGCGTGATATGTTTTTCATCATAAACAGTCACGCTCAAAAGAAAATGTTTGTTGTTATAAGCAATACGCACATCGGCACTGCAATCGGCATCATCTGACCACACTTTATTGGCCACACTGTCGAGGTCGTTGATATAAGTTCTGCCGTCCATTTTTACCAGTACCGGCAATTTTTCCAGTTCATTGATTACCGGAGCCTTACGCAACGGCAGTGTTGGCAGACTGCCGTTGAAATCGTAATTCTGACCGGCAGTTGCGGCGGTAAGTTTATACTTTGTATCGCCCGGCACTGCGAGATTTTTCAGCTTGAAATCCACCGGGGTGATAACTTCCGGAAGCAATGTTACTTCCTGTGCGGATGTTTTTCCAGCGGCTTGGAGCTGCAAACGGGTTTTCAATGCTGAACCGGTCAGATTTTTCACAAAACTCCTTACCGTATCGCCCCGGTAAAGCATGGCATCCATCGTAAGTTCCGGCAGTTGGCAGGTACCTTGCTGCAAAGCCTTTGCCACGACTTCCACCGGAGCGGAGGTTTCCAGATAAAGCGGAGCGGCGGTCAGTTCAAGAATCATATTGCCGCCCTCTTTTTTCAGCGGCATAGCCACACCTTGCATATCAAAAAGTTTCAAGCCGGGCACAGCCGGACAGCGGAAAGTTGCTTTGATATTGAAATCTGTCGGCTGACTGCTGATCCACAGCGGAACCACCGTTGTATTGCCCCGTTTGAAAACATAACATTGCAACGCCTGATACTGAAGTTTGAGTTGTTTGATAAATTTTACATGAGCCAGACGCCGTGCCGCCGCCGCAAAAACCGCCGCCGCCGGTCGGGCGTTTTCGTGATCCATAATGCCGAACAACCGTGCAGGACCGTCATTGCCGGAGCGGAAGTTGAAGTAGAGCATGAATTCCAGTTCCGGCATGGACTTGGCAAGCACAAAGTCAGCCGCCAGAGCTTTGGCTTCGTTTATGGCATACGAGTTGTCGATTTCTTCTCCGGCGGTGCGGGCGTAGCCGCGTTCCTGAATGGAAAGACGCTTTTTGCCGTCGGCGGAAGCGATTTTGTACGCATCCAGAACAATAGCTTTGAATTCACCGTTGACCGGGTCTTTTGCCACCCAGTTTGGTCCGAAAGTATTGCCGGAACTGTAAGCATCCAGCGACAGACCGTCGAAGTGATTTTTGAGTTGCGGCCACACCTTCCGCAAAAGCGGATAACGCGGTACAGCTTTATTGTCGTGCCCGGTAACGGTCAAACCGGTAACGACCACATCGGGATCGACCGCGTGGAACGCATCGCAAACGACCTTGGAGAGTTTTACAAAATGTTCTTCAGCATAGGGATAACGCAGTACACTGCAATCGAGTTCATCATACAATATCCAGTATTTGATCCTGCCTTTATACTGTTTGGCAAGTGCCGTTACCCGTTTGGCGGCTTCCTGAAAATAATCATCGCCATAAGGCAGTTTGCCCTGTTTGAGTTTTGCCGGATCGGGCTTGAATCCGGGCATGAATCTGCCGGGCGGCATAATCAGAGTACCGACCAGCTGCATATTATTTTTTTCGGCGGCGGCAAGAGTTTGCTCCATAACTTTGAAGTTGCTTTTTTCCACAAATCTGCCGAAAAATGCGGTGGCTTTCAATCCGCACCCGATCAGGCGTTGAGCATCAACATTCTGCCATCCGATCTCGCCATCCCACGGCGAAAAAGCAAACATTTTATCCGGATTTGCCAACGGTTTTTCCACCGCCACAAAACCGCCGCGGTATCGGGCAGGCTCGCCGTTTTCGCTCCATTGGGCGGCAACCGTGTAAAAACCGGGATCTTTCAAGCGGGGGTATTCCACTTTGAATGTACCAATACTCTGTTCGGGCAAAGTAAAAACGCTTTCTTTTTCCCAGACCTTTTTGCCGTAAAAATCTGATAAGGTTATTTTTACCGGCAATTTTTGAATTTTCTTTGAAGCATTTTCAAACTGGAAAGTCGAATACGGCACGCCGGTTTTCAGCATCAATCCCTGATTATTGATTTCGCCGTGGCGGACCTGATAAAGCGAAACTTTTCCGGTATCCGGAACCAGCCGTTCCAGCACAATATCTTTGACATCCATCTTGCTTGCATGGAGGTTGTTGCCGGCGGTAAGTGCTATGACCATTCTGCCGGTACGCGGCAGCGGCGTAAACTCCACAGCATAAGTTCTGTATCCATTGCTATCAGCCTTGCCGACTGCCTTTGCCTGATGCACGACATCGTTCTTTTTTTCGGTCGGGAAAAGCGTACAGCGTAAACGCCCGTTCACCGGATAGCGGCTTTTGAACGAAAAACGCATGGGCCCCTGAATATTATCATATATAGAATAAACCGTATAGTTCCACATTGCCCGCTTTCCAGCCGGAATATCGGCAGTAAAATTATTACCGTTCTGCCGGATTCCGGCACAATCATCAAAAGTGCGGTACGACCAGTGATCGCGGATCAGGTTTACGCCGGAGGGTCTGGCATTTATCCGCTCTTGATCCGCACTCTTTTTTCTGGCAGATACCGGTTCTATGGAGATATTGTCAAACAGCACTCTGCCGGAAACATTGGCTCCGCCGAAACGCAATATCAGAAAATCCCTTCCGGCAGGCAGATCATCCGGCAATGTAAATTCGCCGCTGAAAACAGTCCACGGCAGCACCCCGCCGCCGCGATGGGTCGGCAATGTACCTTTTATCCAGAGATTGATATTTTTCTTTTGGCCGTCGGGCAGTACGGCTCTCCGCTGCAAATACATCTGCACCCAGCCATCCTTTATGGCTTCAACTTTTATCTGCATGGAAATCCAGAAGCGTTTTTCATTTGCCGGGAGCTTGACTTCCATACTGATACCGGCGGCACGGACAGCATTTTCAGCTTTTACCAATGCGGCAAATCCACCATGACCGGGCTCCTGACACGGCGTTACTTCCGGAGTAAAAAACGGTTCACGCCAATTACCCCGGTAAGGCTTCCACGGCTTGATGCCTTTTTCAAAATCGCCATTGGGCACAACAGCGGCTCCGGCTTGGGTTATACTCCAGAGCATCAGAAACAATAACAATAATTTGTGCAGCATAAAAAATCTCCCGTTTATCTGTATTGTTACTATATTGTTACTATATGGAATTCCGTTTCTTGAATAAGAAATCCACATATTTTTCCTGCGGCGAACTCTCTCTTGAATAAAGCATTTTTACTGCTTCGCGGCCGCACTCGGATAAATTCATATCAAAAGCAGTTATTCCCACCGCATTGGCTGCCAGCAAAGGACTGTCGGACAGACTGATTATTGATACATCTTCCGGCACATTCTGCGAACATGTTTTGAATACATTGAACGCTTCCAACGCCTGATTGGGGTAAACGCATATAATACCGTCGATCTCATTCAGACAGTGCTGTAATGTTATAAGTCTTGCCCAGCATTGACCGGGCTGGGAAGAAGCAAAAAGCTCGTTGTTCAAATTGAATTCAAGACCATTTTCTTCGAGGGCATGGCGGAAAGCCGCCCGTACCGGATTGCTCCATGCGGGGCCTTCGTGGATCAGGAAAAGATTTTTTCTGCCGCGTTCAGCCAACAATCTGACCGCGTTATGCACCATCTCCTGTCTTTGCGGATAGATATTGCTGATCCGGGCAAGAAGCATCTGCCAGTTCTGATAATACTCCGGACGGGTGTTGACCAGTGCGATACGACATTCTTTATTCAGCAGAAAATCAAGTATGTAGCGGTAATTGCTGAAGTTATCCAGCAAAACCAACGCCCCGTCGGGAATAGTTTTGACGCTTTGCCAGTCCACATCGCCCTGCACATCGCTTTTGGTAAGCGGTATCAAACGGATCCTGCCGCCGCAGCGTTCGGCTTGCTCAACGGCACTGTTCAGAATAGGGGATTGTTCAACTTTAAGCTCCAGCGGACAATGAATAAGGTAATATATAACAGCCGGGGAACGCGTTGCAGTAAAAGAACCCCTGCCCTGAAAACGCACAATATCGCCCCGCAGAACCAGTTCATCCAATGCCCGGGTCACGGTCATATAAGCTACATTGAACCGCTTTTTCAGCTCTTGAGTGCCGGGCAGACGGGTTCCCGGCGGCAATTTGGAGCTGAAAAAGCGGTTCAATGTA
>SUVS01000055.1 GCA_015061885.1 Lentisphaerota bacterium | reverse complement strand
CGCAATAGACCAGCGGTTTACCCAGATAGCGTTCATCAAAATATTCCCAGCCGTAGCCATAGGGAATACCCGACTGGTTGCCGCCGTCGATCACGCCCTGATGCACGCCATCACGCAGTCTGCGGGGGTGCAGCAAGCCCTCGGGCACATCTTTATCTTCAGTAAAGGGCGAACCGAGGCAGTAGCCCCAGACATTTATCAAAAGTTCTGCACCCTGACCGGTACCCATCGGGTCGCGGTTCACGCCGACGATACCGGTCATGGCACCGCCGTAGGGGTCAAGAGCCGAGGGACTGTTGTGAGTTTCGACCTTGTAGCAGATGTCAACTTTGTCGTTAAAAGTTATAACACCGGCGTTGTCGCTGAAAACCGATACCAGAAAATCCACATCTTCGGCAATTTCTTTGGTCGATTTTTTGATAAAACTCTTATAGCAGCTGTCAACAGTAAAACTTTCGCCGCTTTCCAGATCTTTGTAGTCAATGGTGGCACTGAAGATCTTGTGTTTGCAGTGTTCGCTCCAGGTCTGGGCAAGGACTTCCAACTCCACATCGGTCGGGTTGGCATTCAAACCGTATTCACTGCGGCCTTCTGCCACACGGAAATATCCCTGAATGGCTTTCATTTCTTCCAGTGTCAGAGCCAGCGTACCTTTTTTGCTCAACTCCACAAGCTCATCGTCGCTGACTTCCAGATTGTATTCCTTTACCGGAATACTGCCGACGGCATTGATCCGGGGCATATTCAGCGGCAATTCGCCATCAAGTTCACTGGCGGGGAAAATTTTCACCGTCTGGATAAGTTCGTTGGCAAGCAGTTTGCGGGCAAGTGTATCGACAGTTTCAGCAGTAAGACCGGCTCCGTAGAGCAGATATTCCACCGAACTGTAAACATCTTCATCTTTGGTGAGCTTTCTGCCGATAATATCAGCCACGGCTTCTTTGGCGGTACGGCCGACATTGTCGGTAACACCGGGCTTGAACCCCACGATCACCAGATAACGGCAGCCATTGTCATCAGCAGTAAGAGCTTTGCCTCCTACCCGGCTGACTTGCAGCACCGGATTGGTCAAATATTCAGCGATCCGGGCGGCATCCGCCGGAGTGATGTCTGCCGACACGGTATAGACATCGCGTGTACGCACACCGTCGATCTGGATCTTCAAAAAATCAATGATCTGTTTTTTAGTTTTTTCGCCCCGGGCATCATGCCATTCACGCCGGGGTGCAACTTCAATACGATAATTCATATTTCAACTCCTCTGGGGGTTATTTGCCACAACATTTTTTATATTTTTTGCCGCTGCCGCAGGGGCACGGTTCATTAGCTCCGACTTTCGGGGTCAATCTGACCGCCGGCTGCAATACGACCGGCTGGGGAGGCACTGCTCCGAAATTTGCCTGATCTTCGGCAAATTCGCCGTCAACAGTAATATTGCCCGCCTGACTTTGCATTGCCATTTGTGCCTGTAAAGCCGCCATCAGTTCTTCGGGCAGCTCACCGCCGGAAAATTCCTGCGGCATATTTGCAAACATCGCTTCCAGATCGCTCAACGAAGTGATCGTTGCCCGGAACATATTTTCCGCTATGCGTTTACGCACGGCACGCATCATTATTTCAAACACCGTAAAGGCTTCGTTTTTGTATTCCACCAGCGGGTCTTTCTGGGCGTATGTACGCAGATAAATGCTCGAACGCAGTTGATCCATGGTGTACAAATGTTCCTGCCAGAGCTGGTCGATGGCATCCAGCACGGTGTGCCGTTCCAGCCACACGAACTGTTCAGGCTCAAGATGGCTGTTACGGACTTTGTACGCTTCGCCGATCTTGTCAGCTATCTGCATAGTCAGCAGTTCCGCATCGACCACTTCATTTTTCACCACCCCGGCAGTCATTTCTTCGCGGGTAAACTCGATGGGAAAGGTGCTGTTGAGCTTGTAAAGCAACTGATCCCAGTTGAAATTGCAATCGTTTTTGGCGGCTTTTTCCGACGGAGTTGCCGCTAATTCGATCTCGTCAAGGATCATATCCTCCACCAGCTTCATGAGTACATCGCCGGGTTTGTCGGTAAAGAGCGTTTCTTTACGCAGACCGTAGATGATCTCACGCTGTTTATTCATCACATCGTCAAATTCCAATGTGCGTTTACGGATGGAAAAGTGTTGCTGTTCCACCCGCCGCTGTGCCGTTTCGATCGAACGGTTCAGGAACGGATGCTGGAGTTCTTCGCCTTCTTCGATACCGAAGCGTTCAAAGATCTTGACGATTCTGTCCGAACCGAAAAGACGCATCAGGTTATCTTCCAGCGACACATAGAATTTGGACGACCCCGGATCGCCCTGACGCGAACAACGGCCACGCAGCTGGCGGTCGATACGCCGCGAATCATGACGGCTGCTGCCGATAACATGCAAACCGCCCAGTTCGGCAACGCCTTCGCCCAATTTGATGTCAGTACCGCGGCCCGCCATATTGGTGGCAACCGTGATCGCACCTTTCTGACCGGCTTGTGCAACGATTTCGGCTTCGTACTGGTGATTTTTGGCGTTCAAAACCGAGTGCGGCAGATTCTTGCGTTTGAGCATACGGCTCAAGATTTCAGAATCTTCCACCGAAATAGTACCCAACAGCACCGGCTGACCGGCATTGTGGCGTTCTTCAACATCTTCCACAATGGCGTTGAACTTTTCACGCTTGGTTTTGAAAATGGAGTCATTGCTGTCTTTTCTGATACACGGCTTGTTGGTGGGGATCACCGTTACATCGAGTTTGTAGATCTGATGGAATTCGTTGGCTTCGGTTTCCGCCGTACCGGTCATACCGGAAAGTTTGTCGTACATACGGAAGTAGTTCTGGATGGTGATCGTTGCCATGGTCTGGGTTTCCTGTTCGATCGCCACATTTTCTTTGGCTTCCAGAGCCTGATGCAAGCCATCGCTGAAACGCCGTCCCGGCATCAAACGGCCGGTATGCTCATCCACGATCATGACTTTGCCTTCCTGAACCACATAATGCACATCTTTTTCAAACAGACAATATGCTTTCAGCAGCTGCGAAAGGTTGTGCAAACGCTCACTCTTTGCCGCGTAGGAATCTTCAAATTGCTGTTTGGCTTCGGCACGCTTGTCTTCAGAGAGAGATTCATCGTTTTCGATGCGGTGGATTTCCTGCAGCAAATCGGGCAGAATAAAAGCATCCTGATTATCCGGAGCAACGGCATTGCGGCCTTTTTCGGTCAAATCAGCTTCGTGCGTCTTTTCGTCAATGGTAAAGTAAAGCACGCTCTGCACTTCCTGGATCATGCCGCGGTTATTGTCGCTGCGGACAAAGGCTTCGAGTTTTTCCAACTCTTTGAGCAAATCGCCGTTTTCCAATACATGCAAAAGCTGTTTATGCGTGGGCATACCGAATTTTACCTGCAGAAGTTTGGTCACAGCTTCAGTCCTTGCATCGCCTTCCACGCCGCGATCCAGTGCTTCGCGGGCTTCTTTTATCAAACGCGAGCAAAGCATGTTCTGCTTGCTGTAAACATCTGCCACCAGCGGGCGGATCTCCTGAAACTGCTCTTTGTTGGACATCGGCACCGGCCCGGAAATGATAAGCGGAGTACGGGCTTCGTCGATAAGGATACTGTCGATTTCGTCAACGATGGCGTAAAAGTGATCGCGCTGTACGAGCTGAGCCACATCGTTTGCCATCCCCATATCACGCAGATAGTCAAAACCGAACTCGCTGTTGGTTCCGTAAGTAATATCGCAAGCGTACATGGCACGCCGTTCATCCGGCGGCATCATATTCTGCAAGCAGCCGACGGTGAGTCCGAGGTAGTTGAAGATCGCCCCCATCCATTCGCTGTCGCGTCTTGCCAGATAGTCGTTGACCGTTACCAGCTGACAGTTGCGGCCGGAAAGTGCATTCAAATAAAGCGGCATGGTCGCCACCAGAGTTTTACCTTCACCGGTTGCCATTTCCGCAATTCCGCCCCGGTGCAGAGCAATAGCCCCCATAAGCTGCACATCGAACGGGATCATGTTCCAGACCACTTCCTGACCGCAGACTGTTACGGTTTTGCCGCACATTCTGCGGCAGGCATTTTTGACCACCGCAAAGGCTTCACACATCAAACTGTTGAGTGTGGCTCCATCGGCAAGCCGCTGCCGGAATTCGACAGTTTTTGCCTGCAGTTCTTCATCGGTAAGAGTCTGCAGCTCCTCTTCTATCCGGTTGATCTTTGCCACCACCGGCAGCATACGCCGGACATCGCGTTGGCTTTTGGTGCCAAAAATCAATTTCAACAAACCTGTCAGCATATAAAAAATCCTAACTCTCCTATAAACGCCTGTGCCGTCCGGGGGAATTTTCATTCCGCAGGGACGGTCAGATGTATGTTAAAAAGACAAATTTTACAATTTTTCTGCCGCCAGCAGAACTTTTATTGTCCTGCTGGCAGAATCATGCACTTTTCATCGGAATGTTTCCGGCGACGACGGCTCTATCCACAAATGAAAATCCACTTTTTTATCGCCGAAATTCAGCGTTATGAGCGTATTCAGCCTCGTCAGCAAAAGTGCATACGGTATCTTCACTTCTTTGGCACCGGCAACGGTTACTGCTACTGAACTGTCGCCCAATATATCTTCAGCCTCCCGGATCGCCGCCACCAGATTCAACATTCTTGTAAGTTTGTTCCGCAAGGCTTCATCAAGTTCGTAAGCCCGGTGGCACTTGGGGCAGACTGCCTGAAAATCTTCATCGCAGATCTCTGCCAGATTGAACTTTATCACGCCATCGCAGTTTTCACTGTCAAGGCAATGAAAATCTATTTGTGCTTTTGCACCCAGTTTACCGTCGGCACTCATAATCAGTCAAATCCTTTTCAGTCCTGCAACAGCTTGAGAATCTGGGCGGGTTTGGTGATATTTTCCAGAATTTCAGCAATCAGTTCAGAGTTACGCATCTTGCCGGAAACACTGCTCAACAAGCCCAGATAATCTTCCTGTTTGGCATCATCGGCGGCAATAAACACGATCACACGCACCGGTTCGCCATCCTGCGTTTCGTAATCAGCGATTTCGTTGGCACAGACACCGATGATGATGACCGGGTTATCCATGCGTTCAACTCTGATATGCGGCATACCCAAACCATGACCGACACCGGTGGGCATCATATTTTCACGCTTCCAAACCAGACGGGCAACCACATCGCGGTCAAGATGGGCAAGGTCGGATACTTTAGCCACCAGCTGATCAAAAGCGGTTTTCTTATCTTCGGCATGAAGAACAACGATTGAGTCTTTGGTCAAAAATTTACCAAACGAGATCTTTTCCATTTTTCACAAACTCTCTTTTTATAGTGATTACACTTGTTTATGTACTTAATTTAACCGATGGATTGGATTTTTCAAGCTCCAAAACGCTTTTTTTTTGAAGAAAATCACACCATAACACTTCCGCTTGCCATATCGCAATATATTGCCATGCGTTCAGCCTTTTCCGGCAACGGCTGTTCAAGTTCTTCAAGTTTATCATAAACTCCTGCCAGATATTCATTTATGCGAACAGCAGCCTCCAATATACGCTCTTTCTGCCCACCCATACGGTGCTGCATGGTTTCCAGACCGAAAACCTTGCCCACCGCCAGCCACTGTTTGCGGAATTCACTCATGACTTCGCTGAAATATTCCGCCAGCTGCGGCAGTTCCTGATATGCCAGAACCTTGAGGGCGGCTTTATCGCCGGCCCAATAGGCTTCTTCAAGTTTCTGACGGCAGAGCATTTTATTGAGCATGTAACGGGTCAGCAGCCACGCATAGTTGAGATTTCCGCCTCCGCAATCATTGCGGTGCGGCTCCAGAGCTTTGAGTATCGTCTTAAATTCATTGATGATTTCCGGAATCAGATTTTTATCTATCACCTGCAAATTGCGGTAGCCCAGCCCCTGAAGTATATCATCCCAGAATATCGCCAGATCGCTGTTGTGCATTGCCGGCATGATATTCTCCCGGTTGGAACGCTTGTTGGGGTGATGCAGTCTGCACGGCAGGTTGTTGATGAAGTAATCACTGCCGGTCAGGGCGTTATAGCGTCTGGCAACGGCATCTTCATCGTCGATACCATAAGCCAGATCAGAGGCTTCCGTCAAACCGGTCCATGCCGAATCCCAATGGCAGATCGCACCGTCATCGCCCCACATGGTAAAGAAAATTTCTTTGAGGTTCTTATTGCGGCAGCCGTTGATACATGCCCGGTTGGCGTTTCCGCTGAGTTCCTGATCGTACCAGAGGCGGCTCCAGATCCAGACCCCTGCCCCCATAAGCGGTTCGCCGTTGAGTTCACGGTGTTTTTCGATGAACTTTTCGTAGAAATTCTGATCCAGCGTATAGTAATCCCAATAGACCAGTTCCACATTTTCCGGAATGGCGGCACGAACTTCTTCGGGTATATTACTGTCCAGAACATAATACGACTGTGCCGGATTGCCCAGACGGAAAAACATATCGCTCCAGATCATCGGCTTGAGTCCGCGTTTTATACACGCATCATTGACCAGATTGAGCTGTCGGGTAAACAATTCAAAGCCGGACTTGTAGCCGTTGCGGTCGAGATAGCGGCCTCTGCCCAGGTCATGAGTTTCGTCCATACCCACATGGATACGGCGGCTGCGGAGGTTTTCGCTCCAGAAATCCAGCATCTTGCCGATCAATGTATGAGTGCGTTCAACATCCACGCGCATAACGCTGGCGGTATCTTTTATATCGCCGTAAGCCTGTTCCCACTGCAATATCTGTGCCATGTGCCCCAAAGTCTGGATACAGCCGATAAGTTCAATACCGACAGCGGCGGCGGCATCGTCCATAGTTCGGATCTCTTCAGCGGAATACCGCCCCCGCATCATGCCGAAAGCCGGTTCGCCGGGAAGTTCGTAAGTATCCTCGCAATAGAGCAGAACGGTATTGAAACCCAGCAGTGCCAACCGGCGGAACATCTTTATCATCGCCGGAACGGTAAAGACCAGATTGCGGGAAAGATCCACCATGATCCCCAGCATCGTAAAACCGGTACTCTGCCGCCCCGCAATATTTGCCATAACACTGCCGATACCGCGGGCGGCGGCACTGACTGTGTTATAACGGACAACTGCGGCATTATCTGACAGAAACTCCACTTCGCTGACCACGCCTTCTGCGGCAATGCGTTCAAAAGTTACCGTATTTTCTCCGGTGCCCTGTTTCAATCCGAAAAGCTCCCCGAGTTCAGAGAGCATGGCATGAAGTTCTTCCGGAGTTTGAGATACTGACCAATACCAGTTTTTCATATTTTTGAAATCCCCTTTTGCAGATCAAAGTTTTTCACCGGCAGCCATCAATGCCGCCCGCACTGTGTTACGCATAAGCATGGCGATCGTCATCGGCCCCACGCCGCCCGGAACCGGGGTAATAGCGGACGTTTTCGGAGCAACTTCCGCATAAGCCACATCACCGGTCAGACGGCTGCCGGATTTTTTGGTGGCATCGGGGATGCGGTTGATGCCCACATCAATGACCACTGCACCTTCTTTGACCATATCAGCCTTGACAAATTCACTCTTGCCGATAGCGGCAATAAGAATATCCGCCTGCCGGGTGTACGATGCCAGATCTCTGGTGCCGGAGTGCACGCAAGTAACGGTGGCATTGGCACCTTTTGCTTTCTGCACCATCAATGCCATCAAAGGCTTGCCGACGATGTTGCTTCTGCCGATTACCACCACATGCTTGCCGGCGGGATCAATATTGTAATATTCCAGTATCTTGAGCACACCGTAAGGAGTACAGGGGAAAAAGCCGTCAGTTTTACCGATAAGCATTTTTCCGACATTCAACGCATGAAAGCAATCCACATCTTTAGCCGGGTCGATCGCGGCAATCACCTTTTCTTCATCGATCTGCGGCGGCGGTGGCGATTGCACCAGAATACCGTGGATGGTCGGATCGTTGTTGAGTTTGTCGATCAATGCCAGAACTTCTTCCATCGTGGCATCTTTATCCAGCAGAAACTTTTCGCTCCGCAGACCCAGTTCCACGCATTTCTGGGCTTTACTGTTTACATATACGCAACTTGCCGGGTCATCGCCGATCAATATTACCGCCAACGCCGGAGCAATACCGTATTTTTCAATATATTTTTCTGCCATTGCCTGCGTTTCGGCATTGACACTGGCGGCACATTCTTTACCGGAAAGGATTTTCGGTTCCATGATTTTCACCTCTATAATAAAAATTATTTTGCAATATTCAAAATTTCAAAGATTTTTTCCAATATTTCAGCCGGTTCGATCATACGCCCGGTACCATCGGCTCCACAAGCCACATGTCCGCAGACGGGCCCGGCAAACTGCACGCCGCGTTTTTTCAATATTTCCACATTTTCCTGCACTGCCGGGTTGTTCCACATTGCCGGATTCATTGCCGGAGCCACCAGCAGCGGCGATTGATTGGCAAGCACGCAAGTGGAAAGAGCATCATCGCCGATACCGTGAGCGATCTTGGCAAGCGTATTTGCCGTACACGGAGCTATTACCATAAGGTCAGCCCAGTTGCTCAACGCCACATGTTCTGGTTTCCAATCCGGAACATCCCACAGCGAAGTCGTTACATTGTTGCGGGAAAGAGTCTGGAAAGTCCGCGGCGTTACCAGCTCCGTTGCCGACTTGGTCATCACCACCCGCACTTCAAATCCACGGCTGACCAGTTTGCTGACCAGATCAGCACTTTTATATGCGGCAATACAACCGGTAACCCCCAGAACAATATGTTTAGTTTCGCTCATTTCAAGTAATCCTCCCCCAAACGGTCAGTACGCAAACCGGCACTGCGGATGATTGCCGCAACATCAGCGGCGGCAGTTTCCAGATCGTTATTGACCACCAGATAGTTGTATTTACGGAAAAAACTCAATTCATGCCGCGCTTTGGCAAGACGCATTTCGATCTGTTCGGCTGAATCGCTGGCACGCGAACGCAGACGGTTTTCCAATATTTCAAAACTGGGCGGAGCAAGGATGATAAATTCGCAAACTTTCTTCAGCAGATCATTTTTTTCTGCCGCCTCCTGAATCTGGATGGCTCCCTGTACGTCAATATCCAGAAAAACATCCTGTCCGGCTGTAACCCGCCCGATCACCTCACTTGCAAGCGTACCGTAAATATTGTCGAACACTCTGGCATATTCAATAAAATCGCCATTGGCAATGCGTTTTTCAAATTCTTCTTTGCTCAAGTAATAGTAATGCACCCCATCGACTTCGCCCGGACGCGGCTTGCGGGTGGTACAGGATATGGAAAACTGCAAATCCGGCAACATCTCCCGCACTCTGGAGCAAACCGTGGATTTACCCACCCCGCTGGGACCGGAAATAATAATGGCACTGCCAAGTTTCTCTGCTGACATAATATATCTTCCTTTCAAAAAACAGTTTACTCTTTTCTGCCCCCGGCACACTCTTTTTCCCAACCCGGAAAATTCCACTTCAAAGGAAAATCCTGACACTGCCGGGGCTTGACCGCCTGAATACGACAGGCTGAACCTTCAGCAGTTTCGTATAAATACGGGCAACTGCCGTCCGGATTTTCCAACAGCGATAATCCGGTACGATCGCCGGTCAACCGGGTCGATGAAGCAATAAAATCCTCGCTTTTCATCCCCAGAAAAGACGCAATAGCATCAATTTCACCGGCAGTCAGTCTGACATATCCCGGCCAGCGGCAGCAATTACCACAGCGTTTACACTCAAATATCTTTTCCATTACTTCACAAAAAAAGGGAGCAACCGGGTTTTATCCCCGTTACTCCCCGGAATTCAACATCCTGTTCCGGAAAACTTACTGGAAGTTTTCAAAGGTCAAATCGTCATCTTTAATATCAATAAAGAAGAAGCCGAGTGCAAAGTCAAGCCATTCGATCGGGTTGATATACAGTTCGCCGCACACCAGCAAGCCCAATGCACCACCGATCTGCCAATAGTCGCGGGCTCCGCGATAATAGCCGTAGATCTGCTGATCCGGCAACGGTGTACCGATAAAACTTTCCCAATAGCTCTGAACCAGACGGCTGGTGGCAGTGCGTTCAATATCTTCCTGCATCAAGCCGGGGATCTGCCAATGCCAGCCGTTCTGCAAACCCCAACCATACTGACGGTTGCAATCCTTGTAAAGATTGGCACTCATACCAACACTCACACCGCCGCCGACCATACGGGTAAACATCAATTCAGCCTGTGCCTTGGGACCGAACCCAAGACTGCATGAAAAGAGGTCAAACATATCCACAACCCGGTTGGGGAGATAAAGCACAAGTTTTTCAATGGTTTCGTTGCCCTGGGCAGCGGGAGCAAAGCTGAACGCTGAAACTGCGATCATCAGCACAAACAGGAATTTTTTCATGTTTTTACCTTTCAATATTATAAACTTTTAATAATTGCAATATTTATACACGCATATAAACTAATCTCAAAAATGCTTATATGCAAATTGCAATGGAATTATTTTTGCATTTTTTTTGCATTTTCCTGCACTTTGGCCGCTTTATAATACTCTTCGAGTGTTTCAGCAGTACAATCGGCGGCATTTTTGCCATCTTCCGCCAGCATCGTTTCCATTGTCTGAAAGCGGCTGACAAACTTCCGGCAGCTTGCCCGGAGCAATTCATCAGCCGTTGAGCGTTTGCGGAAACGGGCAAGGTTCACCGCTGCAAACAGGAGATCGCCCAGTTCTTCATCAACCGCCGCTTCATCGCCGGACGCCATGGCTTCAGACAGTTCATTGACTTCCTCTTTTATCTTCTCCAAAACCCCGTCGGCACTCTCCCAGTCAAAATTCACCCTGGCGGCACGCTTCTGGATTTCAGTTGCCCGGTCGAGGGCGGAAAGTGCCAGCACTTTTTTGCTGTAAATTGAATTATTGTCTGTGTGAGTTTGTTTTTCAGCGGCTTTGGCATCCTGCCATATCTTCAGTACATCATCGACATTTTCCGCACTTTTACTGCCGAAGACATGTTCATGGCGGCGTACCATTTTTTCAATAACTTTTCCGCACACCTCCTGCCAGGAAAAGGCTTTTTCTTCTTCGGCAACCACTGCCATAAAGACCACATTCATCAAAAGGTCGCCCAGTTCCTCGCAAAGATTTTCCCGGTCATGCAAATCGACCGCTTCCAGCACTTCGGCACACTCACCGGTCAGACTTGTCCGCAAACTCTCAATGGTCTGTTTTCTGTCCCACGGGCAGCCGTAAGGTTTACGCAATTCTTTGACCAGCAAGGCAAGACCTTCGGCGGTATAGGGAAATTCAGTGATCCGTTCTTCCATAGTCACCCTCTATATGTTTGTTTTTTAAATTTTACCCGACTCAACAATATACCGCCAGCGGTAAACGGCACAATCAGCAAAACTATACCATATTCACTGCGTTGGCAGATATGTGAAACAATATAAATCAACACCGGTCCCAGAATCGTAGTAAATTTGCCGAAAATATTATATACCCCAAAGTATTCTGCCGCTTTTTCCGGCGGTATCAGACTGCTGAAAAGAGACCGGCTCAACGCCTGAATACCGCCCTGCGACAAAGCAATAAGCAACGCCGCAGTCAGAAACACCGCAACCTTGCTGTAATGATCCGTTAACAAGCTCAAAACTCCGATCAGCAAAGCAGTAATTATATACAACAGCAACTCAACATAAACGATCTTTCTTGCTCCGAACCGGCGTGCCAGATTACCGGCCCAGACTGTTGCAGGAAAACCGATCACCTGCAATCCCAGAATAGTCGCCATCAACATTTTTTCGCTCATGCCGATCTCAACCGAAATCGGGGTCGCCATCAGCAGTATGGTACTTACGCCGTCGATATAGAGAAAATAAGCAATAAGAAAAATCCTGACATTGCTGTCTTGCCATACCTCACGCAAAGTCAACATCAGTTCCCGGAAACCATCATACCACATCACATGCTGTTTTCCGGCAGTATTTTCTATAACTTCAAGCAGCAAAGGCAAACTGAAAACTGCCCACCAAACTGCGGCAACCACAAACGATATACGGGCAACTGTCACACTTTCTTTAATAAAAAATGCACCGCCGAGGATCCCCAGAAAAGGGATCAGACCGCCCAGATAACCGAATCCGTAAGCAAAACTGGACAACCAGCTGAATTCTTCCGGTTTTGCTACCGAAATCAACAGCGAATCATAAAACGAGTTGCTGACCATATACGCTGCCAATGCAATAAAATATACGATCATAATCAACCGGTAATCACCGACCACTGCCAGCAGCAGTGTTGCCGCCACGCCGATTGCAGTAGAAATCAGCAACGAAAGTTTTCTCCCGGCATAAGCATCTGCCAACGCTCCGAAGTAAAGCGAACAAGCTCCCGCAAACACTCCGGCTCCTGAACAGAGCATCCCCCAGTTGGCAGAAGCCATACTCTCACTCCAGATACCTTTGATGCCCGCCATAAAAAAAAGCGGTGCAAAAACCGCCCGGACCAGCAATGCAAATGCAGCATTACCCGGATCGTACAACAGCCAACACCATTGAGCTTTATTCAAACGCATATTTGCTCCCCAAAAAACTGAAATCAGCAAAAACGAAAAAACCGCCCAACTGATTATTCAGCTGACCGGTTTTGTTCATAAAGTCATCCGACGATGACCGCTTGAGGAAACTTACGCCTTGACGAAGTTGCCGGTGCGGATGCAAGCGGTGCACATCTTGACGGTCTTGGTCTGACCGTTGACCTTGATGCGGACATTCTGGATGTTCGGCTCAAAGGTGCGTTTGTTGGTTTTCACGACGTGCAAACCGATACCGCCTTCTTTCTTGGCCAAACCGCGACGGATAATGTGTCCGCCTTCGAACTTCTTTTTGCCGCAAACACTGCAAACATTGCTCATTTGAGAACCTCACTTCCCAGCGAAAGAACCGGAACACCGGCTCCCGCCATATATATACTTATAATAAATACAAAAAAATGGTGGGTTGACCGGGGCTCGAACCCGGGACTCCCGCCTTAAAAGGGCGGTGCTCTACCGACTGAGCTATCAACCCGTCGTCCACTCTCAAAGCGGACAATGCATATAAGATACTCTATTTTGTCAAAATTGCAAATTCTGTTTATCATTTTTTTTGAAAAAATTACAAGATTTTTCCATTTTGTCCTGAACTGGCAATAATAAAACATCTATCCGGAAATTTTATCACTTGGAAAAACAAACTTCATTCCTGCTTTTATTCCGCCGATCGGCTCTGAACCGACTTTTTTTTTGCATTTTACTGTAATTTTAATTCAACCCGCCACATCAACCACCGGCTTTTTGCTGCGGCAATAGATGCGCGATGTTTCATTCCACGGGTGATACCCTATCCCGATATACTTGAAATCGTACTTCTCGTAATATCCTGTATGATCAGTACAGCAATAAACATTATCAAACCCCATGGCAAATGCCGCTTGAACAGCACGATCAATAAGTATGCCTCCGCCTCCCTGCCCGCGGAATTTTTCTTCCACATACACAGCACACAGCCACGGGTACAGATCCATACGGCTGATAAAATCGTTGGTTATCAATCCGCACCCGCCGGCGATCTCATCACCTTTCAACAGCAGAAACCATTGCGGCAAAGGCGATGATGTCTGCAATGCAGACTGCATACAGTCCCGGTAGAGCTCCTCCTTGCCCCAACGCAAACTGAAATACCCGCAAAAACGCTCCAGCAGCTCCGGGTTTTCCCGCAACGAAACTGTCTGCAAACCTTCATTCATACGCCGCCACCTTTTACGCTTGAGCCGCGATCACCGCAAATTTGCCGCAACGGTAAATACATTCAACATTGATAAAACCGCATTGCCGGAGCATTGCGATCTCATCATCTGTCGAACACTCCCGATCAAGTTTACGCCGTTCCTGCCAACGGTCAAGGTCTGTTGTCGAAAGCTCACCGGAATAAAGCTGTTTTTCCCAATGTGCTGTTACGTATTTCTCCATTGCCGGCGTAGTGCAGCAAAACTGATCGTAATTGATAAACCAGCACCCCTGCGGAAGTTTTTGCCTGATATTCCCGAAAAGCTCTGCTTTAGCATCATCTTCCAAATGGTGAATGGAGAGTGCCGAAATCACCAGATCAAAGCTGCCTTCCGGCAGTTCCCTGGTATAATCCATAACCTGAAAACTGATATTTTTCATACCGGCAAACCGTTTTCCGGCAACTTCAAGCATTTCCCCGGCAACATCAACCAGCACATATTCAGCCTCCGGCAGGTGCCGGCAGTAAAACATGGTCAACAAACCGGTCCCGGCACCAAGATCAATGATCCGCCGGGGATTACCGGCAAAAGTAACTGCCAATGCAGTAGTTTTGCCGTAATAATCATCAAAGCACGGAATAAACAACCGCCGGGTGGAGTCATATTCACGGGCAACCAGATTGAACTGGCTTTCCATATTCAAACATTCTTTCATATTCAAATCCAATATCTTATCTGCAATATTTGTTTTGCGGCATTGTCAAACGGCATCAGCCATGACAAAAAAAAGCTGTTGCGGACTCATTGAGCCATGCAACAGCTTGTGATCTTTTACTGCGATTCTTCAGAAACCGCTTCTGCCATGCAATCTGCCTTTACGCAGGAACCCTTCGTAGTTACGCATGGTTAAATGCGATTCCAGCTGACTCATCGTATCGAGCGTTACCCCAACCATAATCAGCAGACTGGTTCCGCCAAAGAGCGATGCCACCAAAAACGGAATGTGCAAGCTCTGGGCAAGAATCATCGGGAACAGGCTCAATGCCATCAGGAAGACCGCACCGCCAAAGGTTACGCGGGTCATGGTCGTATCCAGGAAGTCCGCAGTGGGCTGTCCGGGACGGATGCCGGGAATATAGCCGCTTTCGCGTTTGAGATTTTCGGAGATCTGCAACGGATTGAACTGCGTAGCGACCCAGAAGAAGTTGAATGCCATAATCAGCAAACCGTAGGTGATAAGATAACCGGCGGCATCGTAGTTGAACCAGCTTGCCAGTGTCGTCCAGTTGAAATATTCAAAGACCGGACGCGGGATCATCATGATCGCACCGGCAAAAATGATCGGCATGACCCCGGCAAAGTTCACCTTCAACGGCAGGTAAGTAGCTCCACCGCGAACCTGATTGCCGATACTCTTGCGGGCCATCTGCACCGGAACGCGACGCATACCCTGGCAGAGCATGATAGTTGCCGCTGTAACTGCCGCAAAAACGATCAGCAGTATCAGCAGATGCACCGGCTTGAAACTCGCCGAACCCGCCTGCTGCGAAAGAGCCATCTGGAACAACTGCACCACCGCCTGCGGTACTTTGGAAATAATGTTGATAGTAATGATGATCGACACACCATTGCCGATACCGCGTTCAGTGATCTGTTCGCCCAGCCACATAAAGATCATGGTCGTACAGGTCAGAACCAGCACGGTCATAACCATAAATACACCGGCGTTGCCCCAGAAAAGCGGTTCGCTGGGCATCTGACCGAAAAGTTTTGCCGGATTGATCATCGCCATCGCCGCCAGCACCCCCTGAACCAGACAGACCAATATGGTCAGATAGCGGGTGTATTGACTGATCTTGGCACGGCCGGTTTCGCCGTCGCGGGAAATTTTTTCCAATGCCGGAACCACCGGAGTAAGCAACTGAATGATAATCGACGCGGTAATGTAGGGCATGATCCCCAGCACACCGAGAGCAAACTGCTGCAAAGCACCGCCGGAAAAGATGTCCAGCATATCCATGATACCGCCGGATGTAGCACCATTGGCCTGGAACTGGGTGAGATAATTTTTCAATGCCACCGAATTCACACCGGGGCACGGAATATTATCCGCCAGACGAACCAGCACAATAATTCCGGCTGTAAAGAGCAGACGACTACGCAATTCCTTGACTTTGAGGACATTCCAAAATGCTTTCAACATTGCAGTTTTTTCCTTGTTTATATTATTTGCTTTTTATTATTACATACTTGGAGAATATAACACACAAACAACATCTTTGCAAGAGCGTTATATTACTTTTTGACCGAAAAAACTCGGATCGTTTCGTATAATGCCCTTCTCCGGACACTATACGAAACGACCCGGGATGACTCCCGGATCGCTTGAAAGAGGCTTACTCCTCGATGCAGCTGCCGCCGGCAGCTTCGATCTTGGCACGGGCCGCAGCGGAGAATTTGACCGCTTTGACCGTCAAAGCCTTGGTGATGTCGCCATCAGCCAGAACCTTCAGGGGCATTTCTTTCTTGCTCAAGAGGCTCTTGGCACGCAAACTTGCAACATCGACGGTTTCGCCGGCGTTGAAGTTAGCTTCCAGCACAGAGAGGTTCACCAGCTGGAAAACCTTGTGGTCTGCACTGTTGAAGCCGCGTTTGGGCAGACGGCGGAACAGCGGGATCTGGCCCCCTTCAAAGAAGGGACGGATCACTGCACCAGTACGGGATTTCTGACCCTTTTCACCGCGACCGGCGGTCTTACCCCAACCGGAGCTGTCACCACGGCCAACGCGTTTGCGGCCCTTGACAGAACCCGGAGTAGTTGTTACTTCATGCAATCTCATTTTTTTTACCTGAATGTGTCAGCGTAAATTTATCTTAATACCGCCCGCCTCGCTTTCACTCTTAATCGACAGACAGTATTCAATAAATCTGTCCTGCATTTTATACAGGACAGATCTATCTTACTTACAGAGTATCAATGCCGCGTTTAGCAAGCACATCCTCTTTGGTAGCAAGGCTCTGGAGAGCCTTGAAGGTGGCTTTCGCCACATTGGCAGAGTTTGATGCACCAAGACTCTTGGCAAGCACGTCCTGCACACCGGCAAGTTCCAGAATGGCACGCATAGCACCACCGGCGATCAAACCGGTACCGCTGGATGCGGGACGCATCAGGACTTTTGCACCGCCGAAACGAACTTCGACCGGGTGCGGCAGAGTTGTGCCGACAAGTTTAACATCCATGATGTTCTTGCGGGCAGCTTCGCCGCCCTTGCGGATAGCATCAGACACTTCGTTGGCCTTGCCGTAGCCATAACCAACGCGGCCCTTGCGGTTACCGACAACCACCAATGCACCAAAACTGAAGTTCTTACCGCCCTTCACGACTTTGGCACTGCGGTTGATGCAGATGACGCTATCTTCGAATTCGCTCTGCACGTGATCTTCGGCCTTGAAATTTTCTCTTTTAGCCATTTTTGCAAAGCCCTTTCTTAGAACTTGAGTCCGTTTTCACGGGCGGCTTCGGCAATCGCCTTCACCCGGCCGTGGTATTGAAAACCGGAACGGTCGAAAACAACTTCGGTAATGTTGGCCGACTTTGCTTTTTCCGCCGCCATCTTGCCGAGCAGAGCTGCACCAGCCATGTTCGGTTTGCCATTTTCCGCCTTGAAAGTGGCATCCAGCGTCGAGGTCGCCGCCAAGGTTTTGCCCGCTACATCGTCGATGAACTGGCAATAGATGTTGTTGGCAGTAACACTGACACAAAAACGCGGACGTTCAGCGGTACCCGAAATCTTTTTGCGGATACGCATGTGGCGCTTCGCGCGTCTAGCTTTATTATCACAATTAGCCATGATAAATTTTTTACCTTAATTTAAGAATTAACCAACCGTTTTACCTTCCTTGATCGTTACGTGTTCATCCACATAACGAATACCCTTGCCCTTGTAGGGTTCGGGCGGACGGTAACCGCGGATCGTGGCGGCAGCCTGGCCGACCATCTGCTTATCCGCACCGGTAATGATGATGGTGTTGTTTTCACCCATGGCGATCGTCAGACCTTTCGGGATCTGGTATTCGATCGTGTGCGAGTAGCCGAGGTTCAGCACCAGCTTGCTGCCCTGAACCTGTGCTTTGTAACCCACACCGATGATCTGCAGTTCCTTCTTGAAACCGACAGAAAGCCCGGTGACCATATTCTGGATCAGTGCCCGGGTCAAACCCTGCATGGCACTGGAATCCAAAGTTTCCTTCTGCTGCTTGACGACAACTTCGGTATCAGTTATTTCAACATCAACGAGCTTCGGCAGCACGAGGGTCAACTTCTCTTTGCCTTCGGCGGTAACGACACCGTCTTTGACGGAGACTTTTACACCGGCCGGAATGGCAACAGGTTTTTTACCAATTCGAGACATTGTATTAGCCCTTCTGCTTAAATTACCAGACGTACAGCAGCACTTCGCCGCCCACATTGGCTTCCTTGGCCTTGCGGCCGCTCAAGATGCCATTGGGGGTGCTCAATACCACAGTACCCAGTCCGCCGAGCACTTTGGGAATATCCTTGCAAGTGCAGTGAATTCGGCATGACGGCTTGCTGATGCGCTGGATACCTTCGATCACCGGAGCACCCTGATAATATTTCAGAGTGACAGTCAGGATGCGTTTGGCACCATCTTCAAGCACCGCAAAGTCAGTGATGTAGCCCTCTTCCTTCAGCACGGCTGCAATAGCGGCCTTTTCCTTGGAACTGGGCATTTCGATTTTCTTGAGCCCTGCTGCGCCGGCATTGCGTACCCGCGTGAGCATATCAGCAATCGGATCTTGCATACTCATATTGCGTGTTCCTTTCTTACCAGCTGGCCTTGGTTACACCCGGAATCCGGCCGGTGGAGGCCAGTTCGCGGAAACAGATACGGCAGAGCTGGAATTTGCCAATGTAAGCACGGGGACGGCCGCAGTTCTTGCAGCGGGTATATTCCCGGACTTTGAACTTGTTGGGCCGTTCGCTCTTGACAATAAGACTTTTCTTAGCCATAAAAACTTATCTCCTCGTGCCTTATTCCCCGAAAGGAACTTCCAGCATAGTTAAGAGTTCACGGGCTTCAGCATCAGTTTTTGCGGTGGTGACCATCGCAATATTGACACCAAGCGGGTACTTGAGCTTGTCAGCATCGACTTCGGTGAAAACCGACACATCGGCAAGACCGACGTTGTAGTTGCCGACCCCGTCAAAACCCTTGGGCGAAATCCCGCGGAAGTCGCGTACACGCGGCAATGCGTTGTGTACAAAACGGTCGAGGAATTCGTACATCCGGCGGCCACGCAAAGTTACCATCACACCCACGGGCATACCCACGCGGAGTTTGAAGTTGGCAACGTTCTTGTGTGCCTTGGTGATCACCGGAGCCTGACCGGCAATCGCACCGAGATGTTTCTTCGCTTCGCCGAAAGCATCGCGTTCGGCAGTGGATTTCAGACCGGTGCTGATCACGATCTTCGTGAGTTTCGGAATCTGCATGACATTCTCGTAACCGAGTTTTGCCTGCAATGCAGCACGGACTTCGTCCTTGTATTTTTTCATCATGTCTGGCATAGTTACCTCACTTCACTTCCGCAGCGTCCACCGCAACCGGGTTGACATTGGAAACGTGAACCGATACCGAACGCTGCACACGGCCGCCGTTCGGATTGGCCTGACTTTTCTTTACAGTACGCATACCGATGCTCTCGGCCTTGGCGTCAGAAAGATTGGCGAAATTCAGCACGACACGGTCATTCTTGGTCAAAACTGCTTCAATAGTGGCTTCTTCGCCCTTGAATTTACCGGTGTTGACCAACACCTTGTCGCCTTTTTTGACGTGATATTTCTTCATTTACAGCACCTCCGGAGCCAGCGAAATGATCTTCATGAAATCTTTTTCACGCAGCTCACGGGCGACAGGCCCGAAAATACGGGTGCCGACCGGGTTCTTCTGTTTGTCAATAATCACCGCCGAGTTACTGTCAAAACGCAGGTAGCTGCCGTCCGCACGACGGATGGGAGCCTTGGTGCGGACGATCACCGCATCAACGACCTGACCTTTTTTGACCGTACCATCCGGAAGAGCTTCCTGCACGGCGCACTTCACAATATCGCCCACATGAGCGATCTTTTTGCCCTGTCCGATCACGGTCATACACATGATCTTCTTGGCACCGGAGTTGTCGGCAACTTCCAATTTGGTTTGCATCTGAATCATAGTTTTTTCGCTCCAGAGTTAAATCAATTGGCGTTTGCGATGATTTCAACCAGACGCCAACGCTTGTTCTTGCTCATCGGACGGGTTTCGGCAATGCGAACCGTATCGCCCTTCTTGGCGGTGTTGTTCTCATCATGGGCGGTGAACTTCTTCTTGAAGCTGACTACCTTCTTATACAGCGGGTGGGGGGTACGACGCTGGACTTCGACCACAATGGTCTTGTCCTGAACATCGCTGACCACAACGCCGACGCGTTCCTTGCGGTTTCCGCGCTTGTTGGTATCTTCACTCATAGTTACTTACCCTGTTTCAGTTAGCCGCACGACGGGTCGTTTCGGTCAGGAGCTGTGCGATTTCACGACGCACCTGACGCACCCGGGCGGATTTTTCCAGCTGACCGGTGGTCGCCTGGATCGCCAGTGTCAGCTTTTCACGACGCAGATCAGCCAGCATGCTGACGATCTCGGCATCGGACATTTCACGGATTTTCGAGGTCTTCATTACAGATCTCCCTTCGTCAGAAACTTGCAGCGCAGGCAAAGTTTGTTGGCCGCACGGGCCATTGCTTCACGAGCGACAGTTTCACTGCAACCTTTGACTTCAAAGAGTACCCGACCCGGCAGTACCGGGGCGAACCAGCCTTCGACGTTACCCTTTCCCTTACCCATACGCACTTCCAACGGTTTTTTCGTGAAAGGTTTGGCAGGGAACACACGGATCCAGACCTGACCTTTGCGGTCCAAGTGGCGGTTGATAGCAATACGAGCCGCCTCGATCTGGTTATTGGTGATGTAACCACGGGTGACAGCCTGAAGACCAAAGTCACCGAAGTCAACCTTATTACAACTGGTGGCAAGCCCGGCAATACTACCGCGCTGCACCTTTCTGTACTTTGTTCTTTTTGGCATTAACGGCATAA
>SUVS01000054.1 GCA_015061885.1 Lentisphaerota bacterium | reverse complement strand
CGCGAATAGGAGCAAGACAAAAGCAACCTTTGGGAATCATCTTTTGCTGATTATCAACTTTTTTACGATTTTTTTGCAAATATAACTTGACAAACAGTCTCTCATAGGAGGGGCTGTTGCAAAACTCTTGAGATTTGCAACAGCCCCATTAGTTTTTTAATCTCAATATATCCGCATTTAAATACACCTTTAACCCGTATTGCTCAACCCAATTCTTTGAGCAATAAAAAAGTTCAGTGATGCAATCCAAACAATTTTACTTTTTGTGTTTGGCAACAAAGCGTTTGATCCGCTGCAGTGCTTCGATGATCTGATCTTCAGCCGTGGCGTAACATGCCCGCACATAACCTTCGCCGCCGGGGCCGAAAGCTGAACCCGGTACTACTGCCACGCTTTCCTCTTTCAGCAAGCCTTCGGCAAATTCCCGCGAAGTCATGCCGGTGGATTTGATGCATGGAAAAGCGTAAAATGCTCCTTTGGGCATCACGCAATCCAGTCCGGCATCACGCAGGCCTTTTACGATTATATTACGCCGTTCCCAATAACTGTCACGCATGGCAAGCATATCTTTGCGGGCTCCTTTGAGTGCTTCGATGGCGGCTTCCTGGGCGGTTATCGGGGCACACATAATGGCGTATTGATGGATTTTATACATGGCATCCATTATAACTCGCGGACCGCAGACATAACCTATACGGAATCCGGTCATGGCAAACGCTTTGGAAAAACCGTGCAGGAATATTGTCCGCTCTTTCATCCCCGGCAGACTGGCGATTGAAACATGACGGCAATCGTCATAGACCAGTTCAGAATAAATTTCGTCGGTTATAACAATAAGGTTGTTTTCTATGGCAATATCGGCGATTTGCTGCAATGTTTCTTTGCTTGCCACCGCTCCGGTGGGGTTGCAGGGAAAGTTCAGCAGCAGTATCTTGCTTTTGGGTGTAATGAGTTTACGCAGATTTTCCGGATTGACGCTGAATTCATCAACATCGCTGGTGACCAGCGGCACGGGGACGCCTCTTGCCATAAGCACTTCTGCTGGATAAGATACAAAACACGGTGTGGAATAAATTACTTCATCGCCCGGATCGACCAATGCACGCATCGCCAGATCCAGTGCTTCGCTGACCCCGATCGTAACCAGACATTCACTGGCTGGATCGTAGGATATATCGTAATATTTTGCCAGATAATCGCAGATGCCCTTACGCAGAGAAGGCAACCCGGCGTTGGAGGTGTACGAGGTATGGCCGGCTTCCAGTGAATATATTGCAGATTCCCGGATGTTCCACGGAGTTGTAAAATCCGGCTCACCCACACCCAATGAGATCACGTCGGTGCGGCCGGCTACCAGATCGAAAAACTCACGGATGCCGCTCTTGGGTAAGTCGCGTACCGGAGATACGATGAATGATTCTGCCGAAAATTCCGCCTTTGCTGTACTCATTTTTTATTTTCTCCTGATTTGTGTTGTTGCGTGTCAGCAAAAGTGCTAACCCGTGTCAGTCAATACTTGAATTTATCACGCAAATTGCTTTTTAGCAAATTTTAACAATTGTAAAAGTTGTGAGTTGTGTTGTAAAAAATTACTGTTTTTGTTGTCAGGGACAAACGATCAGCCGTTCAGCCGTTTCGCTGTCTTCCAGCAATCTGCCGGAAACTTTGTACTTTTTCAGCTGAAAAGTCGTAGCTGTGGAAATAACTCCGTCAGTAGTAGCCAGTTTTTCAGCCACAAAAGCCGCAACTTCGTGCAGACTGCTGCCTTTGACCATGACCAGGAGATCGCAGCTGCCGGATACCAGCGAAAGATCCGTTACTTCCGGGAAACGGGCAATGCGTTTGGCAGGTGTATCGAATCCGCCTTCGCGGCGGGGGGCTATCTTGACTTCGATCAGGGCTTCGACAGTATCGTCGGAGTTATTTTCCGGCAGGATCGCTTTGTAACCGATGATCTGACGGTCGGCAATAAGTTCATTCATCAGCAACCGGACAGCATCTTCGCTGCAATTCAGGCGGGTCGCCAGACTGTTGATGCTCAAAGAAGCATCGCGGGCAAGAATATTGAGTAAACGTTTTTTCATTTTTATTATTCCATATTATTTAACAGCTCGTTTTTCAAAGTTTCCGCAATCATCCATAGGATCGACCGGCTTGTTGTCAATATCGCAACGGTCAACGAACGGGTGTTTAAGAAAGTGTTTGCAATCTTTGCAGAAACGCTTTTCATCATCAGCGGCGGCCAGCCGCACCGTAGCCGATGGCACCGCACCCAGCAGCAAGCCAAGCTCTCCGAGCTTTTTTTCGCCGGAACTGATTGCCGTTTCCGGGGCTTTATAAGTTTCAAGTTCCGCTCCGCAAAGCATACACACCAGCACTTGTCCGACTTTTGTAAAGCCGTCCATCTTGTTTTTGAGCTTGGCTATCGACGCCTCTTTACAGGCGGGACAAGTGATTTTATCGTTTGGCTGCATATAAAATAATCCTTCGGAATTTGAAACCGGTTTGTACTATATCATGGTCTATAAAAAAATGCAAATCTTATGGCACAAAAATATGTGTCATTGTGTCGCATTTGATCGGGTCAAATTGTCGCAATAAGAAAAAGTTACGATTTTTTTGAGCTTGTTTGAAAATTGGCACGCATATTGCTAATGATATTGTGTAAACAAAAAATCAACCTATGGAGGTGAAAGATGAATTTGGAAAAATTTACCAACCGCAGCCGGGAAGCTCTTGTGAACGCCCAGAATCTGGCGATAGCTTCCCGCCACACCCAGTTGAGTGATCTGCACTTGTTCAAGGCTTTACTGGAACAGAACGATGGTTTGGCAGGCAGTATATTGTCAAAAATGAATATCAATGTTCACTCTTTGCTATCTGCCGTGGATGCCGCACTTGCCGGTCAGCCGCATTTTTCCGGCAGCGGCAATGGTGAACTTTATCAGGCCAGAGAGTTCAGCGAAGTGTTGGTAAGTGCATCTTCGATTGCTGAACAGATGAAAGATGAGTTTGTCAGCGTGGAGCATTTGCTTCTGGCATTGTGCAAAAGCAAATGCGACAGCGGCAGACTTTTGAAAGAAGCCGGGGTGTCTTATGACAATATACTTAAAGCCTTGCAAAGTATCCGCGGCAATCAGCGGGTCACATCGCCTGATCCGGAAAATACCTTTGATGCTTTGAATAAATACGGCAGAGATCTGACTTTGCTGGCTTCTCAAGGCAAACTTGATCCGGTGATCGGCAGAGATGAGGAGATCCGCCGTGTTGTGCAGATACTTTCACGCCGCACCAAAAACAACCCCGTTCTGATCGGTGAACCGGGCGTCGGCAAAACTGCTATCGTGGAAGGTCTGGCATTGCGTATATTCAAAGGCGATGTGCCGGAAAGTCTGCAAAACCGCAAACTCGTGGCTTTGGATATGGGCAGTTTGATCGCCGGAGCCAAATACCGCGGCGAATTTGAGGAACGGCTCAAAGCGGTACTTAAAGAAGTTACCAGCTCTGAAGGCAATGTCATATTGTTTATTGACGAGTTGCACACTGTAGTCGGGGCAGGGGCTTCGGACGGGGCAATGGATGCCGGGAACTTGCTCAAACCCATGCTGGCAAGAGGCGAATTGCATTGCGTGGGAGCTACAACTCTGGATGAATACCGCAAGTATATAGAAAAAGATGCCGCATTGGAACGGCGTTTCCAGTCGGTGCTGGTGGCTCCGCCGTCGGTGGAAGATACTATTTCCATCTTACGCGGACTCAAGGAACGCTATGAATTGCATCATGGTATCCATTTGCAGGACGGTGCTTTGGTTGCGGCGGCAGTACTTTCGGATAAATACATTTCGGATCGTTTTCTGCCCGACAAAGCCATCGACCTGGTAGATGAAGCCGCGGCGGTTCTGCGTACTGAAATTGAAAGCTCTCCGGTGGAAATCGACGAAATCGAACGCAAGATCATGCGGCTGGAAATCGAAATAACCGGCTTGAAAAAAGATAAAGATGCCGCATCGGTCAAACGCCGCGAAGCGTTGGAAAGCGAACTGGCTGAATACAAAAGTCAGGCATCTGAACTGCGAGCCCGCTGGGAAAATGAAAAAGAGTCCATCAGCAGGATCCGGAGCTTGCGTGAAAGTCTGGAAATCGCTAAATTGCAGTTGGAAAAAGCCGAGTGGGATTACGACCTCAACCGTGCCGCCGAGTTGCGTCATGGGACGATCCCCGGTATTGAAAAACAGCTTAAAACCGCAGACGATGAACTCAAAAACAGCAAAAATACCCGTCTGCTCAAAGAGGAAGTCGATGCCGAAGATATTGCTTCTATCGTAAGCCGCTGGACTCATATACCAGTAAGCAAACTGCTTGCCAGTGAAAAGGCTAAATTGCTTCAGCTGGCAGATACTCTGCACGAAAGAGTTGTGGGTCAGGATGAAGCTGTGCAGGCGGTTTCCGATGCGGTCTTGCGGGCAAGAGCCGGTTTGCAGGACCCCAATCGCCCGATAGCAAGTTTCATCTTTCTGGGGCCGACCGGGGTGGGAAAGACTGAATTGGCAAGAGCATTGGCGGAACAGCTTTTTGATGACGAACGATCTGTTATAAGAATTGATATGTCTGAATATATGGAAAAACACAATGTATCCCGTCTGATCGGGGCTCCTCCCGGCTATGTGGGGTACGAAGAAGGCGGACAGTTGACCGAAGCTGTCCGGCGTAAACCTTACGCGGTGGTGCTGTTTGACGAAATCGAAAAGGCCCATTACGATGTGTTCAACATACTTTTGCAGATATTGGAAGATGGCAGGATCACCGATTCGCAGGGCAGGGTGGTGAGTTTCAAAAACACCATCATAATCATGACCAGCAATCTCGCCAGCTCATTGATAATGGCTCATGACGGGGCAGTCGATGAAGTTAAAGAAGCGGTCAGGGAAGAGTTGAAACGCCATTTCCGGCCGGAATTTCTCAACCGGGTGGACGAAGTTCTGATATTCCGTCAGCTGAATAAAGGTGATATGCTCAAGATCGTGGATATTCAACTGGAGCGTTTCCGGCATCGACTGGCTGAACACGATGTCAAGTTGAGTATGACCGATGACGCCAAAAGGGTGATCGTGGAAAATGGTTTTGATCCGGCATTCGGAGCCAGACCGCTGAAACGGGCAGTGATCCGGGAACTGGAAACTCCGGTATCCAGGTTGCTGATAGCCGGTGAGTTGCAGCAAGGCGGTGAATTGCAGGTAACGGCCGGAGACGGCAAACTGAAATTTACCTGTCTGCCGCCGGTTGAAGTATTATAAAAAAACAGGATATAATTAAAAAATGATGCTGTTGCAAATAGTTTGCAACAGCATCATTTTTATGTGCTTAAACACTGCTTTCCGGTAAATACCGGATGCCTTCAGCAATCAAAGGGCAGATCGTACTGATCGAGTTTGCACTCTTTCTTCAGTTGGATCATGACTTTCTGCAAGGCTTCGTTGACCGGAACACCTTTTACACTGCGTTCTTTGAAGGCAATATATTCCTTTTCGCCAGCAGTGTAGATGCGATCACAGCCGGGAGCTTTGCGGCTGGCACGCAGATCACGCAAGATGTCGCCGGTGGTCTTTTTGAAGTCTGCCGCATCGCAGAAGGCTTCCACATTGATGGCAATAAAGAAGTGGCCGAGGTGATAGGGCTGTTTGTTACCTTCCGGCGAGAACCCGAGCAAGCCTTTGAGGAAACTGCCCTGCTGGAGAGCGGCACTGAGGATTTCAACCACAGTTGCATAACCGTAACCCTTGAATCCGGCGGTATCTTCGCCCAGACCGCCGAGCGGAGTAAGTGCGGCAGTACCTTTAACGAGGTCGATCAGGATCTGTTCGGTATCGGTACGGGTGTTGCCTTCGCTGTCAATGACCCAGCCGGGAGGCAGTTCTTTGCCTTCGCGGGCATAGACTTCGATCTTGCCGCGCTGACTGACACTGGTTGCACAGTCAAGGAAGAAGGGGAATTCTTCATCGGAGGGTATGGCAAAGGTAAGCGGGTTGGTTCCCAGCATATTTTCCACGCCGAAAGTCGGAGCGATCGAGGGGCGGGCGTTGGTTCCGCAAATACCGATCATGTTCTTTTTGACTGCCATCAGGGGGTAATAACCGGCAATACCGAAGTGGGTGCTGTTGCGGACAACGGTCATCCCCAGACCGAACTTTTCTGCCGCATCCATCGCGTAATCCATAGCCGCTTTGGCCGCAACCATACCCATACCGTCATGAGCGTCGATAACCGCAGTGGCAGGCCCTTTACGCACCCATTCAACTTCGGTAACCGGCTTCTGGATGCCGTCGCGGATACGGTCGATATAAATGGGTTTAAGTCTGCCGATACCGTGCGAATCAATACCCAGCTTATCCGCAGTGATAAGCACATTGGCACAGAGTTTGGCATCTTCGGCGGGAACGCCTTCGGCGATGAATACATCACGCATAAAGCTTTCAAGCGTTTCAAAGTCAATGTAATAGATTTTTTCGGACATGATACTGTTCCTTTTGGGTTGATTGCTGTTTCTTATTAATGTATAACTCTAAAAAGTTAAAATCAAATTTTATCTGCATCATGCAGGTGTTTTCTGCTGTTTTTCTATTGTTGTTTAGTAAAATGTTTAGTAAAATATATACCACAAGTTTAACTTTGTCAAACTGTTTTGTAAAAAAATAAATTTTTCTTGAAAAAAACTATTGTTGAAGTATATTTAACAACAAGTTTTTCTGTTTAGTTTGGGAATATATAAAAAAGCGTTTAAAAATAAATGGATTTGTTGGAAATATCACAAATGATCCGCAAACTGCGGATTCAGCAAGCTCTTACGGTGGAACAGCTGGCTAAAAAAAGCGGTTTTTCCAAAGGCTTTATTTCGCAGGTGGAAAATTTCCGGATAACTCCATCGCTGAAGGCTCTGAATGCCATAAGTGCGGCACTGGGCGTACCGCTGGCCGCCGTGTTGAGCAAAGATCCGCATATACCCGATTATACCGTAGGTTCGGTAGAGCAGGGCGAGGAGATATTCCGCAACGACAACGAGCGTTACGGAATGCGTTATCTGGCATTGGCATACGAACAAGTCGGCAGATTGCTGGAACCGTTTATTATCGAATACCGAGCCTGTGCTGAAGAACGGCCGCTGCTGATGCATGATACCGAAGAATTTTATGTACTGCTGACCGGCAGTGTGGAGTTTTACATCGAAGGCAAAGAATCTCCGGAACTTCTGAAAGCCGGTCAGACCATCTATTTGAAAAGCAATATACCGCACCGGGTAAAATTGGCAAAAGGCTGTGATTTCGCCCGGGCTTTGGTAACTTATTCGCAACGGAAGTAAGTACCGATAACGAAAAAAGATATTACGCTATATCCATCATGCTTGCAGAGGTGATTATTTTTTCGGGGCGGTGCGTTTAGGTTTCGGCAGATCTATCTTGGGCGGTATTCTGAAGTATATTCTCAAGTATGCCTGATAAATATCGCTGGCTCCCGGATTCAGACGGTATGCTTTGCGGATAAACCTTTTTGCCTGTTTGTGATTGCCGGAATAATATGCCTCCCATGCCTGTACGGTCAGTTTTTTTGCCTGGGCAATATCTGCGTTACTTACAAATTTATACAAGCGGTATCCGGCGGCATTTTTTACAGATGCTGGCAGGGCAAGTTCGTAGAAATTTTTACTGCCTTTAGCTATGCCGAGCTGACCTGCCGCTGAATGTTTTTTCAGGCGTTTGGTATTGCTTATATAGCAATAACTGTAAGGTATTTTCCACGAAGTTGTAATTGTCGGAATATGTATGAGTACATAATCTGTCTGGTTCTTTTGGCAGAAATCCGCAAATTTGCCGGTATCTTCATGGAAAAAAGTCATGATAAATTCTTCGGTCAGATTTCTGACTGCCGGCAACTCATATTTGGCTTGCACGAGTATTGAGGCATTGGTGTAGCCTTTCAGAAATGCGGAGGTCTGCATATCGCTTAAAAATGTTTTGCCTGATAAATCATATTGCCGCAAGTACTTTATCAATTCTGCGGTCTGCGTTAATCCCTGCGGATAACCGCGTTTCAGGCGACAGCTGTTGTACCACTCCACAGTCACGGTTCCGGCAAGGGTAAGCAGAATTATGCCATACCATACCCGGCTGTGACTGCGGCGTACAAGTGCGGCTCCGGAAACCGCAACGGCAAACACCGCAAACAATACTGTTATATCCCGGAAGCGTGCCATATATACATACATCACAGCCGCGATCACAGTCAGCATCAACCATTTGGCAAGTTCCCAACTGCGTACTCTTTCTGCCAGAGAAAGACGGTTGTTTTTCCGCAGTACAATATTGCGGGCAAGATAGAATACCCATAATATGATTATGCACCACATCAGTCCGGGAAAGAGCATTTGTGTCATCTTCCAGGTGGCGGAATGTAATTCCGGTGTCCAGAGGTAGCGGATATTGAAAGTCAGTCCTTCCGGGTCAACCGGCAAAACATTGCCATACTTGAGTTTGGCTTGCAAGAGTTCACCGAAGTGCCCGTAGTTACCCGCAAATGGCGAAAGATAACTCCCAAGTACGCTCCAGATAATCAACATTATCACCGGCAAGGTTCTGACAAACCTCCGGACTCGCCGGGGAATAAAATTTACCGCGATCGCTCCCGGCAGTAAAAATTGCAATACCGGCGAAAAAAACGCTCCGTGCAGACGGTTGTAAGGTATGAGTAATGCGGAAATCACCATGGCAATGAAAGTCATACACCACAGATCACGCTGTTTGCTGCTGGGGTGATTGGTGAAGATCGCCCGCACGATTTCGCAAAATGCCAGCAAGCCGATAACAAGCTGACTGGCATCCCAACCGGCAACGGCTGCAATGGTGGTAAAAAACACCAATATCAAAGCGATCTTCCGCTGTCGCCAACTGCCGTAAACAGCTCCTGCCGCCGCCGCAATATATGCGGTCAACAGCGGCATGGCAAAAGCCCCTTTGATAAAATCCTGCCCGGTATAACGGCCAAGAGCCGCCGCCGAAAATATTTCGATTGCCACGGCAAGCAAAGCGATCAGCGGCGGAACTTTCATAAAACGCATCGCTATATAGATAAAACCGAAGCTCAAGGCTATGTACAGACAAAACGCTGTACGCAGAAATCCGGTTTCTCCGTAACTTCTTTCATATTCTCCCACCGGCGGATCGCCGCAGAAAAGGCGTTTGGCACGCAACAGCCATCCTCCGGCATATTCCAGAAATAAACTCATTTGTTCAGAGGCTTTTATATCTTTCATTGCCGGTAATGCGGGGTCTGCTCCGGAGATATTTTCTCCATCGGCAACTTTGTTTATATAACCATACATGATTGCACTTTCCACCAGATAAGGAGCAAATTTTGCCCCGGTGGCGTGTTCAAGTTTGATTATATCCCGTTTGACGATGCTGTAACGGAATGTAAATCCGACGGCTATTATCAGCAACGGCAACAGATAAATGCAGTATTTTCTGACCAAATCAATAATCTTTTTCACAATCTTCATCCGGGTTGGAACTGTATTTTTCCGGGGCAACTCCGATTACGAATTCGCCTTTCCAACTGCCCCGCTGACGGGATATTGCCAGCAATTCGGCAACAGTTCCCCGCAAGATTTCTTCATGCAGTTTGGTTGCTTCCCGCACGATCGCCGCCTGACGACTGCCGGAGCAGTGTTTTTCCAGATACTCCAAAGCACCGGTAATGCGGAATGGCGATTCGTAGAAAAATACGGTTTTGTCTTCGGCGGCAAGGGATTCAAAAAACTTATCCCTTCTACCTGATTTGACCGGTGGAAAAGCGTAAAATGCAAACTTATCCACCGGCAGGCCCGTTGCCGCGGCGGCAAATGTCAATGCTGAAACGCCGGGAATGACCTCAACTTTGATCCCGGCATTGACCGCTTCGCGGACAATAAAAAATCCGGGGTCGGCGATCGCCGGGGTTCCGGCATCAGTTACCAACGCTATATTTTCGCCGCCGGCGACCCGGTCGAGCAGATTTTGGCATTTGCCGCGTTCGTTGAACGCATGATAACTGGTCAACGGTGTATGTATATTGAAATGAGCAAGCAAGCCGCGGCTGTGGCGGGTATCTTCGGCGGCGATAAGGTTGGCTTCTTTTAAGATACGCAAAGCCCGCAATGTTATATCTTCCAGATTGCCGATCGGAGTACTTACTATGTATAAAGTTCCAGCCATAATACTACCTTTTGGTGATTAAGTTTACTATATTCCGTGCCATACGCCGCAGATTTTCCGGCGTGTAATCCAATGCTTCATTGAGTGTGCAAGGCTTGGCGGTCAGCGAAAAAACTGCATCAAATATATTTTCCAATTCCTCCGCTTTTTCGCCCAAAGCCCCTGAAAGCAATATTATTGGAACTCCGGCTTTCCGGCAGTGGCTGGCAACCACACTGCATAATTTGCCGTGGGCGGTTTGAAAATCCGAACAGCCTTCGCCGGTTATTACCCAATCGGCATCTTTTACAGCGTCATCAAACTTCAAAAGCTGTAACACAAGTTCTGCTCCTGATATGATTTCGGCGTTAAGATAATTGCGTAAGGCAAAACCCAATCCTCCGGCGGCACCATCACCCGGAGTGGTTATATTATCTGCCAGATCGCTTTTTACTGAAAGCATACCGAAGTTGAAGAGATTTTTTTCCAGCGTTTCCACCATTGCATCATCAGCGCCCTTCTGCGGGGCAAAGACTTTTGCCGCACCATTTTTTCCGCACAACGGATTGGTTACATCGGAGGCTATGCGGATAGTGCTTGCTTTTATTTCCGGCAAAAGTCCGTTGGCATCTATTCCGGCGATCGAGCCGACTGCAATACCATCGGCAGGGCAGGGGATGAGTTCATTTTTTGCATTGTAAAACTTTACACCCAATGCCTGAAGCATCCCCACACCGCCATCAACCGTGGCACTGCCGCCTATACCGATGGTAAAACTGCGGATGTTTTTCTTTACGGCAAGATATGACAGCAGTTCGCCGGTACCGTAAGTAGTTGTCTGCATCGGGTTGCGTTCGGCGGGCGTAATAAGTTCAATGCCGCTTGCCGAAGCCATTTCCAGCACAGCTGAATTATCCGGCAGTAACCCGTATTCCGCAGAAATCAACCGGAAAAGCGGATCGTGTACCTGATGCTTTTGTATAACTCCGGAACACGCCGTTGTTATTGCCCGGGCAGTACCTTCGCCGCCATCTGCCAGCGGCAGAGAATTTATTTCAAGCTCCGGAGCGGTTTTCCGCATGGCTTCTTGCATGATATTGCAGACTTCCGGACTGGGAAGGCAGTTTTTGAACGAGTCAAAAGCCAATACGATCTTCATGATCTTACATATCCTTTTGCTGACTCAAACAACCGTCGGCAAGATAAAGTACCTGGTCGGCGTGTGCGGTCAATGCTTCGTTGTGCGTTATCATAATGATCGTATGATCTGCGGCAAGTTTGCCGAAAAGATTCAAGAGTTTTTCGCCAGTCCGGGTATCCAGATTGCCGGTTGGTTCATCGGCAAGGATCAGCTCCGGATCGTTTATCAGCGAGCGGGCCACTGCCGCCCGCTGCTGTTCACCGCCGGAGAGTTCACTGCCGCGGTGGTGGATTCGATCCGCCAATCCCAGTTCGCTTAAAAGTTCCATCGCCCGGTTGCGGGCAGCTTTCAGCGGCATACCGGCAAGGCGGGCGGGGATTAAAACATTTTCCAGAATCGTAAATTCCGGCAAAAGCTGATAATTCTGGAAGATGAACCCGATCCTGCGGTTGCGGAAAGCGGCGGCGGCACCGGCAGATTGCATCAAATCTTTGTAATCAACTCCGTCAAAACGGATAGTGCCGCTGTCGGGAGTTTCCAATGCTCCGATCAAATTGAGCATGGTGGTTTTGCCGGAACCGGATGCCCCCAGCAGGATGCTCCAGGCATTGCGTGGAAATCTGCCGCTGATATTGTGGAGTATTTCCAGGCGTTCTTTGCCGGCAAGGGCATAACTTTTGGTGATATTCTCAAGCTCGATCAAATATTCTGAATTACTCATATTACTCATACCTCAATGCTTTTGCCGGATCAAGTTTTGCTGCCCGCAGTGCCGGTACGATCGCTCCGGCGGTACAGAGTACGATCGCAGAAACTGCAATTATTACCACATCCATCGGTACAATATGGGCGGGTAATTCGTTGAAAAAATACATTTCAGGCGGAAACAGCGGTTGTCCGGTGATTTTTGATACCGTATGCAATATGTTCATACGGACAGCCACCACCAGTGTACCGAGTGCAACACCCAGCGTACTGCCGACAACACCTACAGCCAGACCTTGCAGTAAAAATATCTTCATGACTTGTGCCGGTGTTGTTCCCAGAGCTTTTAAGACCCCGATTTCGCGGGTTTTCTGGTAAACGCTGGTAATCAAAGTATTGGTAATACTGAAGGCGGCAACCAGCACAATAAATATCAACAGAAAGAACATCATATTTTTTTCCACTGCCAACACCCCGAGCAGTTGGGCATTGCGAGTCTGCCAGCTTTCTATGCGGAAAGTGGATTCCGGTAACAGTTTGGCGAGATTTTTCAACTCTTTATCCAGTTTGAACGGGTCTTTGACCCAGCCGAAAACAGCGGAGGCTCCGCCCCATGGCATATTGAAAAGCTCGGCGGCATCGTCGATATTGACAAAAATCACATCACGGTCAAAATCATATTTGCCGAAACTCACCAGTCCGGTAACTTTCAGCTCGGTCGGGAGCAGTACTTTTTTGTCGGCAACTATTTCCACGCCGCCTTCCGGTTTAAGTTTTATCATTTCCGAAAGTTTGGCGGAGCTGTGCAGTATTATCCGGTCGCCGACCTGCAAGCCCTGCTGATTGGCAAGCCGCACACCGAGAACCGCTTCGCCGGGAGCAAGATCAAATCTGCCCCCCGGCAGAAGGGCGGTTTTTATATCCATAACACTCATTACATCCTGGGAATTTACCCCCATTACAAATTTAGGCGAAAAATTTCTCCGGTTCTGGAGCATTGCCACATTAGCAATTACCGGGGCACTGTGTACCGCACCGGCTTCAGAGAGTTTTTTACGGACAAAATCAACATCCATTATCGGATAATATTTCCCCGAAACATGCAAATGAGCCTGGGTTTGGATAAGTTTTTCTTTCATAATATCCGTAAAACCGGTCATCACTGCCAGCACGACCACCAGTACTGCCACGCCCAGCATAACGCCGATTATGGAGATCAGCGTTATAACCGACACCGCATTGCGGCGTGGTTTCAGGTAACGCAACGCTATAAAAAGTTCAGTCCACACGATAAATCCTGTCTTTTTTGATTTTTTTTGTTAAAAGTTACTATAAATTAATGCCAAAACGGCAAAATGAAAATATATTATAGTATAAAGTAATAAAAAATGCAATTTTTTTTGAAAGATTATCAATATTATGTCCAATATAGAATTACTTGCACCAGCCGGAACCCCGGAAGCGTTGATTGCCGCGTTTTCTGCCGGAGCCGATGCCGTTTATGCGGGGCTTCCACGCTTCAACGCCCGTGAACGGGGCGAAAATTTTACGGTTGAAAATATGCGTCAGGCGATTGCCTACGCTCATAAACTGCACAAAAAAGTTTATATTACGCTCAATACTCTTATCAAAGAGTCGGAATTAGCTGACCTTGCCGAATATGTTGCCGAAATAGCCGACATGCAGCCCGATGCTGTGATAGTTCAGGATTTGGGCGTATTGCGTATGCTCCGGGAGTTTTTTCCCTCTCTGACCATTCATGCCTCCACGCAAATGGGGATCCACAACTCTGCCGGAGTGAAAATGGCGGAAGCCATGGGCGTAAAGCGGGTGATCCTTGAACGGCAGATGACCTGGGAGGAATTGAACCTTATGTGCCGGAACAGTTCTATGGAAATAGAAATATTCTGCCATGGGGCATTGTGCTGTTCGCTTTCCGGATCCTGTCTTTTCAGCAGTTATCTCGGCGGAGCCAGCGGCAACCGCGGCAAATGCAAGCAACCCTGCCGCCGCCGCTTTTTCTCCAAAGAAGGAAACGGCTTTTTCTTCTCCACTGCTGACCTTGCCACGCTGGAAATGATCCCCGAATTCCGCAAACTTGGTGTTGCTTCGCTCAAGATCGAAGGCAGGTTGAAACAGCCGGATTATGTTTACAATGCAGTAAAAGCCTACCGGACTGTGCTGGATGCTCCTGAAATAACCCCCGCAGTTATTGGCGAAGCCCGTCAGATACTTGCCGGTACTTGCGGACGCCGCTGGAGCGATGGATTTTTCAGCGAAAAAAGCATGCGTTCTTTAGTACGGCACGATGCACTCGGTGCATCCGGTACTCTTTTGGGGAAAGTTGTAGCCGTGGGCGAAAGCGGCTTTAATGCCGAACTCAAACAGCGTTTGCACATTGGTGACCGCTTGCGGGTTCAGCCGTTGAGCGGCGACGAAGGCAGTGCTTTTACTCTGACCAAACTCTTTATTGACCGCAAGATCGTTTCGGTTGCCCGCCCCGGTGATGTGGTTTATATTCCTTGCGATAAACCCGTGGCAATGAATGGATTGCTGTACAAAACCGGTGTGTCGCACTCGGTAGATACCAAAGTGTTGGAAAATACCCCGGTACGGGAAACACTGGAGTTGTCGATAAATCTGACCAAAGACCGCTTGAGCGTTTGTGTTGAAAATATTGACGGCACTCCGGTCTGGGAACATAACGAAGAATTTCAACTTGCCGGTAAGCATCCGGTGAATACCGGAACACTTGCGGCGGCTTTTGCTTCCGGAACTGATGAATTTGAATTCCGCGTTGTCAATATCAATATAGCTCCCGATGGAACCGACCGCTTTATTCCGGCAAGTGTTTTGAAAAAGATCCGCCGGGCATTTGATGACTATCTGACCGGACTGGATACTGCTTCCATCCGCAAAGCCGGTGCCGTAGGTTTGATGAAATTTTTTGAGTATTACCGCTCGCTGGCAATTCAGCCGATCAATACTGAACGCATGAGAGAAACCGTGGCAATGCGGCCGCATGGAGCCTCCGCCGGCAACCCGAAAGCGTGGAAAGCGGTCAGTATTCTTGATATAAACAACGCTACCGATGAAGCTATTCTGCCGGATTATTGCCCCGAAAGCAAACTGGAAGGCTTGAAGCGTGCCATCGAGCGGGCTTATTTACAGGGGATCCGCCGCTACCGGGCGGCAAGTCTGTTTGAATTGGAGCTTTTGAAAAAATATTCCGATATAACCATCACCACCACTTATCCGCTGCCGGTCGCCAACAGTCTGGCAGCAGCAGAACTGGCGGCTCTGGGAGTAAATCGCGTGCAGGCATCGCTGGAATTGGAAAAAAGTTCCATCGAAGAATTACGCGACCACTCACCGCTGGAGTTGGAAATCTACCGCTACGGCAGATTTGCCTTGCTAACCACCCGGGCAACCCTGCCAGCCGAGGGCGAGATCGAAGACAACCGTGCCAACAAGTTTTCCATCCGCAGTGACAAACGCCAGGGCTTGACCAGATTGTATGCCAAATCGGTATTCAGCATACCGCATGTGGCTGGAACCAGCGACTTTTACGACTTGACTCAAGCCAGATGGAACGAGCCGGAAACCAACAGTTTTAACTTCGAAACATCCTGGCTTTGAAGCCGCTGGCAAAATTACGGCAAATCTTGCGGCCTTGCTGCGATGCTCGCTCGGTCGAGTACAGTCGTACACTCCCTCGCTGTGCGTCTTGCAAAACCGCAACCTTTGCTCGTACTTTTGCCAGCTTAATACGCCGTTTACGATAACTTATCGTTTGAACGCCGCAAAGTGCGGTCAGCATCCGTCTTCATACTATTACGCCGTGACAAGGCAACCCCCGCGTTAATTAAAAGTCGTCAGGTTATTCGCTCTGGATGTTGCTGCTCAATGAGCAAGGGCGGTCGGGGAGGGGAAAGCAATCCCCTCCTCGTATGCAGTCGGTACTGCATACGATAAATATTGTTTATCAGCCTGATATGGGCAAAGAATCTTTTATTCAGCCATCAGCATGGCGAGGTCTTTGCCGCTTCTGCCCGCTTGGAAGATGGCATTGATGTCTTCTCTGGTCAGACCTCTTGTCCAGAATGCTACATCATCAAGTTCTCCGGTAAAGCCTTTGGCGTATTTGCCGGTGCCGTCCTGACCGATGTAAATCGGCAGATCACCGGCGATAACTGCATCATCGGCTTTGTATGCCATGTGGTAGAGGTAGCCGCTTTCGGCTCCGTTATAAAAATACATGGTGCCGTTGGCATCAATGGTCAGAGCGTAGAAGTTCCAGCCGTCGGTGCGGTCAAACTGCCCGAACTCAATATTTTCGTTGTTCTTTCTTGCCATGCTCAAACAGATACCGGCATTTTCCTTTTTTCTCTGCTGATCGCCGAGGCGGTTGGCAATGATGGCAAAACCGGGACTGTCGGGCTTGCTCATATCTTTATTGCCGATAATGATGGCTTCACCCGCTCCCTGCGGCGGAACTTTTGCCCAGAAAGTCAGCGTAAAATTGTTGCCGTTATCCAGCTTGAGGTTATTGGATACCGAAAGCATACGGCTGCCGTTTTTGAGCGTTGCAGAAAGGAAGAAACCGCTCAAAGTTTCCCGGATGACAGTTTTGTTGTCGAATCCGGGGTGTTTATTGGCAAAGTCATAATAAAAAAGCAATCCTTCTTTCAGAGGTTTTTGTTCAATAGTTTGAACTTCACCGCCCAGTTTTCTGCCGTCAAGATCAAGTTTTTTTGTATCAATGCCGAAATGGGCGAGGGCGGTCACCGCCATATCATAAGTATAAGCAGTACCGGCGATCTTGCCCTGTTTGACATTTTTGCCGGAAATCACCATCGGGATCGTGGTCATATTGCCGCTGTCAGCTCTGCCGCCGTGGTAGTTGTGGTAGCCGCCGTGGTCGGCAGTAATCAGTATGAGCCAGTCTTCTTTGGCAAAACCGGGGCGGGCAGCAATGGTATTGAGCAGTTGTTCAATATATTTATCGCAACTTGCCAAGCCCAGCATATAGCCGGGATTGCGGGGATAGAATCCGATTTTATGACCGTAATAATCCGGCAGATTTATATAGACTGCCGCCGCATCGCCGGTTTTAAGGAATTCGCAGGCATTTTTTACATTGGCAGTATCCTTTTCCCGTTTGTAAATGACTTTGTCGCTGTTGCTCTGGATTTGCCCGGATTCTCCCCAGACATAGAAAAAGCCGCACTTGAGTTCAGGATATGCCTTTACCAGATGGCCGAGAAAATGCGGATACTCCTTGTAGTTACCGTTTTTTGTTTTGCCGTTACGGGTAACTTTGTGTTTGGCGGCAGTAACTCCGGTAGCGATGGAAGCGTGATTTGGGGCACTGTGCGGTGGAGCGTCCTGAACGACCATAGCCGCATCGGTGGAGGCACACTTATAAGCAGATTGCCATTTACCGGCTTTCAAGGCATTGAGTGCAGGCATAGCGGTATGCAGTGTTGAATCGGCACGCACTCCGTCAAGCATAACAAGTAAAACTTTTTTGTTGGAATGATCGGCTTGTCCCGTTGCGGAGACCGCAAAAGCGGCAAGCAGGACAACAACAGCAATGATAGACTTTTTCATAAGATTCCTTTGGTTGAACTGAAATTTAATATAACATTACAAATCCGCCAAGTCAAATTTATTCAGAGAGAAGTGATTTTAAAAGTCATCAAATACATCAACTATATCTGTTAAAAGGATCGTTGTCCCGTACCGGGCGTGTTTGGAGAGAATTTTTGATTCGGCGGCAGTCAATATAAAGCCGCCGTGTAATGTCATATCTGGGTACTTTTACTGAAATCTTTCATCGAGATTTCACAAATTTCATAAATTTACAAAAAAATGAAGATGGAAAGTTGCAAAACCTGAAAAACAATGCTATATTAAACAAATCAGAACAAGAGGGCGATTAGCTCAGCTGGCTAGAGCGCTGCTTTCACACGGCAGAGGTCGAGGGTTCGAGTCCCCCATCGCCCACCATTAAAAATCTCTCAAGAGTTCAGTCAAGTATGATTGAACTCTTTGTTTTTATAGTAATTTGTAGCTGTACCGCAATGGTTTACAGCAAATCCATCCCGCTGCTGTTCTCTCCATAGAGAACCACATAGACTCTCAAAAGCGTGTGTTTGAATAGAAATCTCTGGAAATTCTCTGTTATGTAAAGGTCGGCGACCTTTATGTATTGCTTTCTATGTAAGATTTTAGAGATTAGAGAGTTACAGAAACACACGGGGCAATAGAGCCAAATTCTCCGTTTTGTGCCATAAAAAATAGAGAATTTCCCAGCCGACCTTTACAAAGACCTTTATAAAAAACTGTGGAAAAATTCTCAAAAATCATACTTTTGAGCGTAAAATCACCAAAAACAATAGTCGGGGTTTCGAGTTGAATACACTAAAAATGACCATTGCAGCATTGTATTATAATATTGCATTCAGAGAAGGCAAATCTGCTTCTCCTTATTTGGATGGCAAAGGTATTCCTACAGTAGGCGTTGGGGCTAATATGACTTCAGAGCATATTATTAAAGAATTACTGAAGCAGAAAGCAATTTCACAAAATACTGCAGTTTTATTAAGAAAATTCAATCGGTTAACATCAGATGAGCAAAGAATATTAAATCAGCAGTTAGGGCAAATAAAATTATCAGAAAAACAAATACAGCAATTATTTATTAAATCTCTTGAAATTGCTTCTAAAGATGCACAACAAGTATTGGCAAAAGGCAAATGGATGCTACAAAAAGATTCCCGGGGTAATGCTTATATGTTATGGAACGATTATGCCATTGATAATACAATGTGGCAGAAAATGCCTGATTCAGTAAAAGCTATATGCGTGGATTTATCTTTTAATACAGGCGGCAATCAGTTGGCTAAATATAAAAATTTTATAAAAGCAGTAAAAGCTGAAGATTACCGGAGGGCTGCTTTGGAGTTGTTGGATTCAAGGGATTTCAACAAAAATATCAACAACAGAAACACACGCGGAGTCGCCATTCGCCGCCGGGATGCGGCGATAGAGTTGACTGAATTGGCAGAGGAAATTCAATAACTCCATTACTTAATGGCGTAAAAATATGCTTTCCCATCAATGCTGATCTGAAACCACATTGAGAGGATACAGTAGAACCTCAAACCTTCTCCGGTGCATATAATATCTTTATTCTGCAATTTTAATAGATTTTTTTTTATTTCTTCCGTAAAAATGTGCGGATAATATTTCAAAAACTCATCTCTGGTTTCCAAGTAACAAGCGTCGATATCCATAATATTGATTTCTGCTGGATAAGTGAGCATTTTTGAAATGGCATCCGCATCATTATTACGGATATGTTTTTGTAGTGTCGGCAAAAAAGTTTCAAGTGCCTGTTCTTCTTTTTTAAACACTCCGGCAGGACGATATTTATCGCTGACAGGTTCATTTGGCAAATCCTCGATGAACTTCACTTGAGAAACGTGTTTATCACCGTAAAAATCTCCGAATGGCACCCTTGCTTTATGCCAGTTTTCATTGTTGTCACGGTATTCAACGGTCATTTGACCATTTTCAAATGTCAGTCCGTTAGAGGCAATTAATACATTTTTTCCCAGATTACGGGCAAAAACAGTGCGATTTTGTCCAGTGTCATCGGGAATGTGACTCTGCAAAAAATAGTTTTCACCTTGCTTGCAGAGCAAAACCAGATATTGTCTGCCTCCAAAATTATAATTTGAATCCCGGCTGGAAGCAAAGTCAATTACAGTAAGCTCCGGAGTTTTTTCCGGACAGCAGCATCCTGCGATAGAAACTACTGCTGCAATAAAAAAAATCAGATATTCCCTTTTCATAATCAATCTTTCCAACCATAAACTTAATATAAAACCGATATGAGAAAATTACAAATAAAACAATGGTCTTTAGTCATAATAAAGCATGGTAATTTTGAACGGAACGGATTACCAATAACTAACATCCGACCAGGATTTTCTATTTATTGGAGATTTTTTGATAAAATTTCGTTAAACTGCATCAAGCATCATTCTTGAAAAAAATTTCAATTTTGAGCTTAAGAGAATTGTTCGGATTTTTCTTACAACCTCCACCATCCTTCGCTAAAGCTACGGATGGCAAGCCAGCCTTGCCGTTCGTAGATTTTTTTTTGCTTGCAAAAAATAAGCGGAGTGAAACGGAGCGTGCGAAGGATGCCGCGGCGTAGAGGAGCGTCAGCTCCCGAAGCCGGGCAATGCGGCACAGCTTTATGGCAAACTTATCCAGCAGCTGTTCTCTCAATAGAGAATGACATAGCCTCTCAAAAGCGTGTGTTTGAATAGAAATCTCCGGAAATTCTCTGTGGTTTAAAGGTCGGCGACCTTTATCTATTGGTTTTTATGTAAGAACTTAGAGAGTAGAGAGTTACAGAAACACACGGCGCAATAGAGCCAAATTCTCCGTTTTTCGCCATAAAAACAGAGAATTTCCCAGCCGACCTTTGCAAAGACCTTTATAAAATCTGTGAAAAAATTCTCAAAAATCATACTTTTGAGCGTAAAATCCTCAAAAACAATAGTCGGGGTTTCGAGTTGAATACACTAAAAATGACCATTCTTGAACCTTGAAAAATTCTCAAAAAGTTTGCTTCAAACTGAAATTTCCACAAACCCTGACCATTGCCGAAAATTATCAAAAATCTGTAATCCGCAGTTGTAAATGCTTGCAATAGATGATATATTACTTGCGAGATGGTTGGTTTTCGCCCATACATACTTTCACAAAGGGAATTTATGATGAATGATCCATTTAAGAAACTTCTGACATCAATAATCACATTGTTTCTTCCTTTTTGTATAATGGCACTGGAAGAGGTGACCAGCTCATCTGAAATATTTTCTACACTCTGTTGGGCTACTGCATCTTCTCCGCTAAAGTGTCGTCAATACACACTTTACAGTCCCAAACATAAACTTTACTTTGTGTTTTTTGCCGGATATACCGGGAAAAATACCGGTAAACCTTATGATCCGACCGATTTTGATTT
>SUVS01000053.1 GCA_015061885.1 Lentisphaerota bacterium | reverse complement strand
TTTCCATAGTAATTTTATTACGCATCTGATCCTTCCTTTATTTTTTTTGTTAGGTTACTAAAAAATAAAGGTCAGATGCACTTTTGTCAAACAACTCGTCCCATCACAAAATTTGGGACATTAACAAGAAATATGACTAAAGAAAATAAACGCATACTTATACTCAAGGCTCTTGAAGAACTCCTGCCCGGCAGGCGTTTTCATGAAATAACCCTGGAGGAAGTGGCAAAAGCCGCCCAGGTCGGCAAAGGTACGATCTATCTCTATTTCAAGGATAAAGACGCTCTGTTTGCCGAACTTGTCTGCTATCAGCTGGAACGGCTCTCGCAGGAGCTGGCGGCTTTGGCAGATTGTGCTATCCACGACTTGCCCGGCCGGGTGTTTGAGTTGGTAAGTAATTTTATCCGCCGCCACCGTGCCGGATTCGGAACTGTCAGCGGAGCAGTAAATCACACAGCCAATCTTTCCGCAGAACAACTGGAAAAATTACGCCAATGCAGTTCCGATGCAGTCGATACACTTGCAAAAGTGTTTCAAAAAGCCGCTCCGGACTGGAGCAGCAGCCGGACAGCATTGAACGCCAGAGCGTTGCTGTGGCTGGTCGATGGATTTATGCGCAGCGAATTTGCCCGCGAAAAAAGCTGTGTCGAAATTGAAGAAGTGTTATCTTTTTATAAGCGTGGAGCTGAAATATAATTTAAGGAGTTTGTGTTATGCCTGACAAGACAGCAATGAAGTTTTTTGAAAATCTGCTCAACACCGTAGGTCCTTCCGGTTACGAAGAAGAACCCGCCGCCGTTTTCCGCAATTACATGGAAAAATTCTGCGACCGGGTCGATACCGATGTACTGGGCAATACCATCGGTGTGCTTAATCCAGATGCACCGTTCAAAGTGATGCTGGTGGGGCATTATGACGAAATCGGTTTTCAGGTAACTTATATTTCTGAAGACGGTTATATATGGTTCCGGCCCAACGGCGGTATTGACAAACTCAATGTTCCCGCTTCGGAAGTGGAAATAAAAACCGCCAACGGCATCGTACCGGGCGTTATCGGCAAAAAACCGATCCACCTTTTGAGCGATGCTGAACGCGAAAAAGCAGTAAAACTGGAAGATATGTGGATAGATATCGGTGCCGAAAACCGCAAGGAAGCCGAAAAACTCGTTGCCATCGGCGACCCGGTAGCTCTTAAATGCAATGTTAAAATGCTGGGCAAAAACCGCATCATGAGCAAAGGTCTGGATGACCGCGTCGGGGCGTTTGTAGTGGCAGAAACTGTGCGTCAGCTTGCCAAACGCAAGATCAATGTGGGCGTTTACGGTGTCGGCTCTGTGCAGGAAGAACTCGGCTACCGCGGTGCGATCGCCAGCTGTTACAATATCAATCCCAACGTGGGTATTGCCATTGATGTGGGTTTTGCCACCGATCTGCCGGATGTACCGAAGAAAAAATTCGGCGATGTAACTCTCGGCAAAGGCCCCATGATCGCCAAAAGTGCCGATGTCAACAGCGTTTTGCGTCGCAAGATAATTGAAGCTGCCGACAAAAACAAACTGCCTTATCAGCCGGTGACCGCGCACCGGGCTTCCGGCGGAACCGATGCCTCGGCAATTCAGCTTATCCGCGGCGGTTCGGCATCAGCACTCATCAGTATTCCAAACCGCTACATGCACAGTCCGGTGGAGATCTGCGACTTGCGGGATGTGGATGCGGCAGTGAAGATTCTGACAGAAACGATCGCCAATTTTGCCGGAAATGAACAATTCCGCCCCGGTTTGGACTGAAAAGTTAAAAAATTGCTGAAAAGTTCATAAAAAGCTATTTGCAATAACGCAAAATAGGATATATATTGCGTAAAAGAAAATTTTATTTGCATTAATGCAATGGATGTGTCAGTTCGATACGGAGGTTGAGCAGCAATGGCGGATTATCCAAAACTGATGGTATTGTCAGAAAAGTTCCGGGGTCTGGTCTTTGAATTAAAGGAAGATTCTGTAAGCGTAGGACGGAGTGATCAGCGGGATATTTGTATAAAAGATCCCAGCATGAGTTCGTACCACTGTGATTTTATTCACACCGAAGACGGATATTTTATCTGCGACCGTGGCAGTACCAATGGTACCCGCCTCAACAATGTATCGCTCAATCCCGAAGAGATGTACCAGCTGAAAAATTCGGACTTGCTGCAGCTCGGCAGTTTGGAAGTTATGTTTGATTTTGATGACGGCTCCTCTCCGGCGGTATCCCGTACCGAAACCGGTATTGACCTGACCAGCACCCAGACCGGAATGTCCACGGTTAAAGATTTCAACAATCTCTCGCCTTTTGCCACCAACGATACCAAAAGCAAGGCAAGAAACCGTCTGGTAATAATTGCGGCATGTGCCGCCGCCGGTCTGGTGATTCTGGGCTTACTGGGGTGGTTGGTAGTACAGATCGTTAATCGGGTTAGCTGAATAATCTCCGCCGGAGATGCTACAGCATCTCCGGCAGTTGCCGGCACAGCAGAAAATCGCCGTACCGGCAGATGACACCGACAAAAAATTGCTGCCGGTTTTATGGCACAGATTTTTGTCGGTGCTGTCTTAAATGAAAAATGCGTATTTTCCGGTGATGAACCGGCGGAATTTTTGGGAGAAATATTTTTTTATGAGCGAAGAAAAAAAAGTTCCCGGCAAAAAAATGCCGGAAAACAATGGTAATGTAAAGGTGATCCGGGTTCCCGGAGCATTGATTTTCTGGATATTGCTGCTGGCGGTTTTTGCGGGAATGTACTTCTGGAAAGGTTCCAACTCCCAGCCGGTAGCACAGTGGGATCAGACGAAATTTGAACAACGCATCGCCGATGTTCTGCAAGCAAAAGTTGTCCCGGAAGAAGACAACATGCTCTATATTGAGGGCGAATATAAGCTCAACGAAGCTGAACTCAAGAAAAATTCCGCCAAAAATATAGATGCCAAAACCGGCAAATTCCGTACCCGTGTTTTGAAAAACAACAATATTGACAACAAACTCCAGCAGATCAATGTAAGTATTCAGCCCAAAGACAACTGGTTTACTTCACTGGTATCGCTGGTGTTGCCGATATTGATTATCGGTATAATCATTTATATACTCTTTTCCCGCCAGATCAAGATGGCGAACCGGCAGGCTACGCAGTTCGGCAAATCGCGTGCCCGCATGATCCTGCCCGGCGACCTCAAGGTCAAATTTGCGGATGTAGCCGGTGCTGACGAAGCCAAAGAAGAAATCCAGGAAATCGTTGAATACCTTAAAGATCCCTTAAAATTTAAACTTCTCGGCGGCAAGATTCCCCGCGGCTGTCTGCTTGTCGGCCCGCCCGGAACCGGTAAAACCATGCTCGCCAAAGCGGTTGCATGCGAAGCGGGTGTACCGTTCTTTTCCATCAGCGGTTCGGATTTTGTCGAAATGTTTGTCGGCGTGGGTGCCAGCCGGGTGCGTGATATGTTTGACCATGCCCGGAGAAATACGCCCTGTTTGATTTTTATTGACGAAATCGACGCCGTCGGCCGTTCCCGCTTTTCCGGTATGGGCGGCGGACACGATGAGCGTGAACAGACTTTGAACGCCATGCTCGTGGAAATGGATGGCTTGGAAAACCGCTCCGATGTGATCGTGCTTGCCGCGACCAACCGTCCGGATGTTCTCGACCCGGCACTGCTCCGTCCTGGCCGTTTTGACCGGCAGGTGGTGCTTGATCTGCCCGATATAAAAGGCCGCCGGCAGATACTCGATGTTCACGCCAAAAATGTCCGGCTGGGCAGTGATGTGAATTTGGATACCATCGCCCAGAGTACCCCCGGATTCAGCGGAGCGGATTTGGCAAACCTCTGCAACGAAGCTGCATTGCTCGCCGCACGTTACAGCCGCGACAGCATCACGCAGCTTGATATGGAAGAAGCCCGCGACAAGGTGTGTTTCGGCCGGGAACGCCGCAGCCGCAAAATCAGCGAAAGAGAACGCAAACTTACGGCGTATCATGAATCAGGTCATGCGTTGGTCGGTCTGTATTGTGAACACACTGATCCTCTGCACAAGATAACGATCATTCCCCGCGGTCAATCTTATCTGGGGGCGACATTTTCCATACCTAAAGAAGATGTTTATACCAAAAGCAAACTTGAATTGCTTGACCAGATGGCAATGACTCTCGGCGGCAGAGCTGCCGAAGAGATCATATTCGGCGATATAACCACCGGAGCCGGACAGGATATTGAAGTTGTCAGCCGCCTTGCACGCATGATGGTTTGTGCTTACGGCATGAACGAAAAAATCGGACCGATCAAATACGGCGATTTCCGCAGTCATGTCCACATCCGTTTTGACGCTCCGCCGGTGCATGAATCCAGCGAAGAAACTGCCAGAGAAATTGATATTGAAGTCAAAAAACTCATCGACGATGCTCATCAGCGGGCGTTGGATATTCTTAAAGAACACAGCGATGAACTGGAAAAACTCGCCCAGACGCTGTTGGAAAAAGAAACCATTTCCGCCGCCGAAGTCGATGTGCTGCTGGGCAGAGTAAAACCGGAAGAAGCCGACAAAATAGCAGAAGCCAATGCCGATGATAACGCCGGAGCCGTCGCCGAAGTTGATACCGCTTCAGAAAACGCCGGAGAATCTGACGAGGCACAAAATACAGAAAAACCGGTGGAAACTCCGGTACAGGAAACGACTGCATGAGCAATGTTCCCGAAGGAGCGGTAAGTGCCGTAAACGGCGGCTGTGTAATAAACTGTCTGGCAACGCCCCGGGCATCACGGAATGCTCTTGTTGCCTGGCACGACGGCAGGTTGAAAATCGCCCTCGCCGCTCCGCCGGTGGATGGCGAAGCAAATAAAACGCTGGTCAAATTCATGGCAGAAGTTCTGCAAGTGCCGAAAAGTTCCGTCAGTGTGGCATCCGGCCTGACCGGCAGAAGAAAAGCCGTTGCGGTCAGCGGATTAACGGTAGAAGCGGTAAAAAATATTTTATCAAATATGGTCAATGAATAATTTTTACAGGAGTATTTACAATGAGCGAAGCTAAAAGTTACACTTTTTCCGTCAGAGTCGAAAACAAGTTCGGTGTTCTCTCCCGCATTGCAGGGCTTTTCAGCGGACGCGGCTACAATATATCTTCTTTAACGGTCAACTCCACCTGCGACCCGGATGTATCACGAATGATCATCGTTACCAAAGGCGATGATGCAGTGATCGAACAGATCGAAAAACAGCTCAACAAACTTATCGAAGTAATCAAAGTGGATCGCTTGAGCGGCGAAGATTTTATCGAACGCGAAATAGCCCTCTTTACGATCGCCGCCGATACGCCGGAAAAAAAGACCCAGCTTATTCAGCTCGTGGAAATTTTCAACGGCAAATTCGTTACCGTAGGCCCGACTGAACTCGGCGTGGAAATTTCCGGCAGAGCCTCGCAAATCGACAATTTCATGAAAATGGTCAGCGACATCGGCATTGTGGATATGGCCCGTTCCGGACGCGTAGCCATTCCCCGCAGCTGATTTGCATTTTATACCAAAACAACAACGGCGGTCTGTCCGACAGAACCGTCGTTTTTTTGTCGTAAAAACCGCTTACAGTTTGACAAATCATAGAATGTGTGATATTATTACCCAATAATACTTTAATTATAGAAGGTTATTGCGATATGAAAAACACTTCGGTACTGTTACTCTTGTCAACAGCATTGGCAATTACTGCCGGCGAGGTAAAAATCAACGACCTTAAACGGTGGAATTTTCAGAATCTATCAGGCGAAATCATCGGCAGCCGTCTGCGTTTGCGGGAAAACGGCCCCAAAGCCTATGGCTCGGCAAAAATCCGGGTTGCGGTCGGCAAAAACAAATATTTGCAGATCATTGCCGGAGCAAGCGAAAATCCGGATCACCATGTAAGCGTCAGCAATGTTTCCGGCCGCGGAACCCCTCACGGAGTGTTGTTTCAGGGGATAAACACCTTTGCGTTGCCCAAGGGTAATTTTACATTGGCCTTGACCCAGCGTGGCAACCGGGGCACCGTTCCCGGCGGTTGGAGCGATATAAACTCGATAAAAACAGTTGATGTGCCGCTGGAAGGCGTGGTGATTTCTGCCGGGAAAACGGTTTTGCAGACCGGCGACAGTTTCAAAGTCAGATATTTTGCCGGCAAAAAACTCTCCGGAGAACAGCTGGAAGTCAAAACTTTTTTGACCTCCAATATGAGTGCCGTATCCTTCGGCAACGCCATAAAACTTAATGATGCGGGGATAAACGGCGATGAAAAAGCGGACGATTTTATCTATTCAGCAGATGTCAAGATCACACCGCAGGCACACAATATCGGCAAAAGCAGTGTGATTTTTTGCATTACCCTGCCGGACGGAAGCAGTTCTTACGGCACACCGGACTTTGCTTTTGATGTACAAACCAATCGCAATATCAGCAAAACGCTTACCCGGCTTACTCCGCTTGCCGCCAAATACCGGGCAATGTGGGAAAAAGCGACCGTCGGAAAAGTAAATCTTGCCGCCGGCAAAAAGGTGGATTTTTCAGTCAAACCCAATTTTTATCTGACTGCAATCGGCAAAAAGAAAAATGCCGTCAATACCGATGCCTTTGACCTGACCGATGGCAAACTCACCCGCCGCGGCGATGATGTTCTGCGTTTTGACTCGCAGGCAGTGGGCTGGCGGACATCTGCCGACCTCTCCGGCGGGATCGACCTGACGGTCGATCTGGGCAAAGTTGAGCCGGTGGAAAAAGTGGTTATCCGCATAAATTGCGGCGACAAGCAAAAACAGGTTCAACGCTCGCCCCGCAAAATTGCAGTTCTGGTCTGTAAAGACGGCAAAAACTTTTACCCGGCAAACGCCCCCATGATAAAATTGCAGCCGGGCGAAAAAGATCAGAGCAACTTTGTCAACCAGTATTATCTGGAAGAAAACGATTCTGATATTTTCTGCTATCCGTTTGAACTGGCGGTCAATGCCCCTGCCCGCTATGTAAAAATAAGGATCGTTCCCGATGGCGGTAATCTTTACAGCGATGAACTGGCAATCATCAAAGCGGAAAATCCTGCCGCAGTCAGCCCCAAAGCCTATTCAGGTACGCCGGAAAAACATCTGACCGGCGGCATCGTGCTGACTCCGGCACAAACGGGAAAATTCTACATTGCCAAAAATCTGCCTGCACCCAATTACTTTGCCTTGCGTGATCTGCGACCCCAAGCGGCAAAAGAAAAGCTCCAAATGGTCATGGAATTGCCGGAAGGTATTGAGTGCCTGAATCAGAATGTAACAGCACAAAAAATTCAGCAGGCGGGACAAAACTATGTGCAATACGCCTTCCCGATACCGGACAACAGCAGCAAGATTGCCGGTTTCATGGAGCATAATGCAGTGTTTCTGCAAGCAAAAAAAGCGGTTCCAACCGGCAGTAAAGCATATTTTTATGCCACTGTAAACGGCAAAAAATCACATATAACCAGCCGGGATATTGAAGTAATAACCATTCCCGAAGCCCCGGCAATGTTCAAAGGCATAACCGTTTTAAGCCGCATGGGTATCGGCGATGCAACATTCCCCGGATACTTTGAAAACCTCAAGATGATGGGTTTTTCCGGTGTGCATATTTACCCCTATCAGTTTCAACGCAGCGGAGTTGATAAATTTACCGGCGAATACTGTGCCAATATCGAAAAAGCCCGCAAACTCGGCTATAAGATCGTTTTCGGCTACAACGGCTTACTGGATATGTACAAATACACCAAACACAACGATCAGGTCTATTGTCAGAATATACCGCAGAAACAGGTCAAATGCCCCACCTACCGCGGCGAATGGTATCATGCTGAGCTGGCAAAAATCACCCGTGCCGTTGCCAAATTCAAGCCCGATTATATTCAGTGGGATATTGAAATATGGGGCAAAAGTATGCCTTATATCCGCAACTGTTCACGCTGTAAATCGCGTTGGGAAAAATCCGGCAAAAAATGGGAGGATTTTCTTGACGATGTGAGTGTGGAACTCAATACAGAACTCAATCAGGCAGTGGAAAAAGGTGTGAAGCAATGCAACGGCACCATGCCGCTGCTTTACAACTACAACCGTCAGCCGCTTACTTTCAGCTATCACGGTTTTGAAAAATGGTCGCTCAACGGCAAATTTGTTGACGGCGGTCAGCCGAGCTTGTATGTTGCGGGCAACGAATTGCGGGTGCATGAAAATGTCAAAGGAAATTTTGCCTTGCAAAGCGATAAAAGCAAACGCGTACTCGTGCCGATCCTTACGCCGGGAACTTACGGGGCTTACGCTCCATTCCGCCTTGAACAGATGATCTACGAAACCATGCTCAATGGTGCCAAAGGATTTTTCTACTACCCTTGGCGTGGTTTTATAAGTCCCATTTATTTTTACTATCACGCCAAAGCCATGCAGAATGTTATCAAACATCAGGAGCTTATCCTCAAAGGTACGGTCTTCACGCCGAAGTGCAGCAATAAAAAAATCACGCTTTCCGGGGTAAAAAACGCCTCCGAAGCTCTTGTTCTGGCAGGGAATTATCAGGATGAACAGCACGCGTTTGAGCTGAAAATGCCGTTTGATAACGCTGTGATATATGATGTATTGAACAACAGAAATATTTCTGTTGGAGAACTCAAAACGCTGAAAATCCCCGTCGGGAAAGTGATGCTGCTGCATTTCCGGAAAAAATAATCATCCATCCGGTGTAAATATTTGTAAAATATGATATTGGGTGTATATTATTGCAAACAAAAACAAAGGTTTGTTTTAATGGTCAGATTAGTTGATATAGCCAACGAATTGCAGTTGAATGTATCAGTAGTGTCGCGTGCATTGAACCCGGCACCGGACAGACACGCCGTTATCAAAGCCGAAACGCGGGAACTTATCCGCTCAACTGCGGCCAAGATGGGCTACCGCCCCAACCGGCAGGCGGCTTTTCTCAAAAAAGGCGGCGACGCCACGCTGTTGTGTTATCTGCCCGGAACCGCTGACCGGCTGGTGGCAGATTTGATGTTCGGAATCTCCGAAGCGGCGGCACGCGAAGGCTTTCCGCTGACCTTTTTCAACGGCAACAACAGCAACGATTTCTGTAAATTTCTGGAACAGGCCGCCAACAATGCTCACTCCGGACTGCTGACCTATCCGCCCGGCAAGATGGATGATGCCACCAGAAGAGCTTTTGAAAAATATCTGGAACAGGGCGGTAAAGCCCTGATGCTCAACGCGGTATCCAACGCCTTGCAGGATAAGACGATTTTTGACCACGCCAATCTGGTGCGGCTGGATGTGGACGATGCCTACGGTTCTGCACTGGCGGCAGAACACCTGTACCGACAGGAGTGCTGTTGTGTGCGTTATCACACTAATTATCTGCCGCTGCGTGCGGATAGTTTTGTCAACCGTTCAATGGCACTTGGAATGGATTGTGCGGTTTTGGATTTCAACGAACTGCCCAAGCTGGTGGAAAAACATCACAAAGTCGGGATTTTCGCCACCCGCGATGCGGATGGGTTCAATATTCTGAACCGGCTTTCCGGTATGGGTCTGCAAATCGGCAAAAATGTTTTACTGGTGAGTTTTGACGATCACAATCAGTGCTGTCTTTCAGTTCCGAGTTTAAGTTCGGTTCACCAGCCCACCCGCGAAGAAGGCCGCCGGGCGGTGGAAAAACTTATCAATATGATTTTCGGTAAGAGCGAAGCCGATGAAACAATAAAACCGTATCTGATGGTGCGTGAAAGCACCGGCGGCAACCGCCCCGAACCGGGCATCCGGGCAAGCGAAACAATTATTTATTGATATAAAAAACAACCTAACAAGGAGTTTTGCCATGAAAAAACAAACGTTTTACAAAGTCGGGAAGCCAAGGCAATTTGCAATGAATGGAAGTATTGAGGCATTACCGTGTAATGCCTCCGCTTGCAAGCGGAAATTCACGCTGATCGAGCTTCTGGTGGTGATCGCTATTATCGCCATACTCGCAGCCATGCTGCTGCCGGCACTCTCGGCAGCAAGAGCCCGCGCCAAAGCATCGACCTGTTTATCCAACCAGAAACAGCTTGCAACCGGAGTAATGATGTATTTGGGAGATAACAACGGTTATTATATTCCCAGCTATCTCAAAAGTGATCTCACTTGGGCATACCATACTTATAGCAATTATGTACCGGATGACGATGCTTATCATTGTCCAACCAAAGATCGAAAATGGTACACCGGAGATATGCCGACAAATTATGTCAACACCTATGGAACTAATCATTTTTTCATTACGGGAACTCGTTGGATTTCAGTAAAACATCCTGATCCGGCATACTCCAACTGGAATTATATACCTGTAAATGAAACCCAGTTGGAAAATCCATCAGTCAGTATTTTGTTTCTTGATGCTTACAATTATAGTGATCCGACGCTCAGTCATTCCAGCGTGATGCCATATACAAGAACAAGCGATGTCGTTGCTCATGCACCTCATAACAATGTGTGTAATGTAGCTTGGTGCGATGGGTCAGCCCGTCCAATAACAACCAAGGGTGAATTTGGGTGCTATGATGTTTTGGGCAATTGCAACGGACGCTCTGCTATAGGAAAAGGAACATATTGGGACAGAACTGCAACAAGAAATGGAAGTTTGTAATATGAATAAAACTCTTCTGGCGGCGGCCGCGGCGGCGGCTTTCGGCTCCTTTAATCTGGATGCAGCTCCGCGATATATCAATGTAAGCGTTATGCAGTGGAATCTGCATATAGCTATTGATATGACCTACCGCTTCAACATCAAAGCTCAAGCCGATGTTATCAACAAGTTCAATCCCGATGTGATCGTGCTTAACGAAGTGGATAAAAACTGTCCCCGCACCGGCTATGTGGATATGACAAAAGAGCTTGCCACGCTTACAGGGATGTGTTTTTCGCAATTTGCCGCCGCACGGGTCATTCCGCCGGAAGGTTTGTTCGGCAATGCCATACTCTCGCGTTACCGCATGGAAATGGTCGGCTCGTGGCTGATTCCGGCGGCTCCGGACGAAACCCGCGGTATGACACTGGTGAAAATCTGCACATCCAATCCGTTCCTGCTGGCGATAACCCATTTGAACTTCCGCAATACGCCCGAAGAAAATCTTTTGCGGGTGGCGGCAGTTACTAAAATCGACGAACTTATCAAGGCAAACAATCCCGGCAAACTCCCGGTGGTGCTGACCGGCGATTTCAACTGCTATCCGGGGAGCGATCCGGTAAATAAACTTGCTGAACTCGGCTGGACACTGGAAAAACCGATACCGAGTTTTCCCTCCAAAAAGCCGGTCAGCATGATCGACCACCTCTATCGGGAAACCGCCGATAACCGCGTGGAAGTTGCCGACCGCATCGGCGTGGATGAAAAAATTGCTTCCGACCACATCCCGGTAATCAATAAATTGAGAATTTATCGTAACAACGAAAGGAAATAACAACGATGAAAGCAACAAAAATGCTGACGGCATTGCTCGCCGTCGCCACAATCGGTTCGCTATCTGCGGCCCCCAACGCCGAAGAGATCGCCGCCGCCCGTACTTTTGCGGTCAACTACACTCAAAGTCAGGAAACGGTCAAAGCTCAATTCGCATTGGGCAACCCCGAAGGCAGATTGATTCCCAATGTGCCGATGCGTTTCGATTTTGATGTACTTTCGACCACCAACTACGGTTTGCTGGTCGGTTCCGGCCGTGCCGCCGCTGTCTATGACGGCAAAGGCAACTTTCCGGTCAATGGCGGTACTATCGAAATGACCATCAAAAATGTCGATTGGGAATACAACAGCAAGGGCGTTCACATGTTCATGCAGCCGATCGCCAGCGGTAACGCTATAACCATGTTTGTATATAAGCACAGCGATGATGGTGTCGGCGTTTATCTGCGTAACAACAAAACAAAAAAACATCTCTTTTTGCGTAAAATGCCCAAAGCCTGGAAAAGCAACAGTATCCACCACCTTGCCTACACCTGGGATGGTGCCGGTAATTCGGTACTTTATCTTGACGGCGTGCAGGCTGCCAAAGGCTATATTGAATTTGCCGATGTGCAGATAAAGAACTTCAGCGTGGGACCTTCCGGCAGAATGGGTGCCAAAGGACAGACCGCTATCGGCCATGTCCGCCTTTACAACCGTGCCCTGACCGACAAGGAAATTGTTGTTGTAGCCGGAGAATTGATTCCGGAGCTTAAAAAAAAAGGTCTTCAGGTAATTAAAGAAACCATCATGGAACCCAGCCCCTGGTTCAAAAACAAGGTCAAACTGGGTATGGAAGCACTGGACGGCAACTTTGTGCCGCAACCCTTTGAGCCGGTTGCCGTCAAGGGCGAAAAACTTTCGGTCTGGGCAAGAGAGTACGATTTTTCCGGCAACGGCGTACTCGATCAGGTTACGGTCAAAAACGAAAAACTGCTGCGTAAAAGTGTAAACCTTACCCTCAACGGCAAAGAACTTGACCTGACCAACTACAAAACAACCAAACAGCAGAAAGGCAGAGTTGAATTCAGCAAGAGTTCTGCAAATGCCAAACTCGAAGGTACTTTTGAATACGACGGTATGGTCCACTGCCGTCTGACCCTTACTCCTGGCGAACAGGTCAAAGAGCTGACTTTGCGTATGCCCATGACCAGAGAAGCCTCGGAACTTCTGCACTTTGTGGGTGCTACCGATCGCATCGGCGGCGATTACGGGCCCTCCAGCCCCAAAGGCAGCAACACATTTGAACTTTCCAAGAATCCCGGCACTGTCTGGACAAAACGCTTCGGCACTCACACCTGGCTGGGCAGCACCCGCAGCGGATTGCAGTTCTTCGTTGGCAGTGAACAATACTATTACCCCCGCAAACGCACCGATCTGCTTGAAATCGTGCGTAATGAAGACGGTTCAGCTGACCTGCTGGTAAAGATGGTCGTCAAGCCCCTTCCCGCCAATGCTCCCAAAACTTTCACTCTCGAATTCGGTTTTATCGCCACTCCGGTCAAGCCCCTGCCCGATGGCTGGCGTGCCATGACCATGAGTGCTCAATATGATGCCTTCAAAGGCAAACGCCGCGGCGGCATCCTCGTTTACTGGCCCGATGAATGGGCACAGATCAGCCTCGACCCCGAACCGCACCGCGGTCTGAACAAATCCCGCACTCAAGACAAGGTCAAAGCCGACCGTGCCAGCGGCAGAAAGATCGTGCCTTACTGGGATCGCCGTCATCTGCCCATTTCGCAGAAAAACAAGGTAAATCCTGATGCCGAAGGTATCTATCAGGCGTGGAGTCCCGATCCGCAGCGTTCCCGTGCCGGCCGCTTTGACTGGATGCGTTGTGCCGGAACCAGCGAATGGGCGGATTATCTGGTATGGTGCATCGACCAGTGGAACGAAGTTTTCGGCACCATCGACGGAGCTTATATCGACGAAATGATCCTTGATCCTAACAAGAATGCCGTTTCCGGCGGCGGATACACCGATTACGATGGCGAACGCCGCCCCACCTATTCGTGGCTGGCTGACCGCAATCTTTACAAAAGAATGCACTATGTTATCGCCAAACGCAACGGCAATCTGACACCGTGGAGCATCGCCCACTGTTCGGCAACCAGCATGATGGAAGTGCTTTCGCCCTTTACGGTATTCCTGACCGGCGAACACCTTTACAGCGGCTATTTTCCGGATGATCCCGACCTCAATCCGCCCAAAGGCAATGAGGTTGAAAAATACTATTATTACAGTTACAGTCTGCCCATGGAACGCGTCCGCGGCGAATTCTATCACCGCCAGTGGGGTGCAGTCATTGCCTGGCTGCCCTGCATGAAGAACAAACGCGACATCATGGAACACCCCACCCCCACCCGCGACTTGATGAGCCGCATCATGCACGCCGACGTGATCTTCTGGCCGCTCTGGTGCAACAAAAACGAAATATACAAAGTCGATGACATCCGCAGTAAGTGGGATATCGGCAACAAAGCAGTGGAATTTATCCCCTACTGGGAAAATAAAGTCCTGACCACCAAAACAGATAAAGTCATTATCAGCTACTACGATAAAAAAGGCGAAAAACTCGCTCTCGTAAGCAACCTTGCCCGCCAGGATCAGACTGTGGTCATCACTCTGCCCGCCGGAGTCAAACAGGTCATCAATGCAGAAAACAACAAAGTTCTGCCCATTGCCGGTAATCAGGTCAAACTGCCGCTCAAGCGTAATGACTTTGGCATGTTGATAATCAAATGAGGATTTAATATATTATGGCAAAGAAAAACTGGAAAATCATTGAAGTCGAAGATTTTGTGATCTTCAAAGCATCCGATGACATCATCGACGAAGCCAACGCCCAATACGCCAGAGCCAACGAAAGCAACCGTCGTTATGTGGAAAGTCATCCCACTCCGGAGCCGACCATGCCGATCAGCGGTACTTTTGTCTGTGCCCAGCCGCCCAACTACCGGGGTATTCCAATGGTTCACGCCACCGCCGATGACTGGGCAGAAAAGTTTGAACTTTTCAAGACTTTCGGCGTGGATACTGTGATCTATCAGGCGGCGGTATGGAACGAGCTGGAAACAGTCTATTACCCCAGCAAGCGTTTCAAGGATTACCGCTTATTTGACCAGATCGGCAATGTGCTGGAAGCGGCAAAACGCACCGGTATCGAAGTTTATCTGGGCGGTTACGGTTCGGTTTCCGGCTGGTGCATGGGTAAAGATCCGGCTTATGTTGAGATGGAAAAGCAGAACCATTTTGCCGTACAGGATGAACTTTTTGAGCTTTACGGCTCGCAGTTCAAGGGCATTTACTTTGCCCCCGAAACCGCCTACCGCGGCGAACGCGATCTTTATACCGAAAAGACTCTGAACAGCATCTACCGCGATTTCTGCGACCGTCTGAAAGGTCTGCACCCGGATTGCGAAATCGTCATGTCGCCCGCCACCAAATACTATGAAGGCAAACTTGACGAAATGATCGAGTCGTGGAATGTCATTCTTGACGGCGTGAAACTCGATGTAATGGCTCCGCAGGACTCCATCGGCTGTACGGGAACTACACTTGAGCATCAGGAAACCATGTTCAAAGTATGGCGGAAGATCTGCGATGACAAAAACATCCGCTTCTGGAGCAATGTGGAACTGTTTGAAGCCCGTGATTGTTCGCAAATCGACACGTCGATCTGTGCTGATACCCGCCGCGTGGCACACCAGATGAGCAACGCAGCAAAGGTCGCTGAAAAACTCATAAGTTGGGAAATGCTCTCCTACACCGATGTTGCTCGGCACGGAGAACGGGCAGAAGCATTGAAGAAATTCCTGCAACAATGCAAGAAATAATCAAATTACGCTTTTGAGCTTAAACCAACTTCTTCGAGGTGCAGTTTTACATTGAGTTTTCTCAATGCCGACTGCACCTCGCTTGCATTTACTTCCGAAGCCTTACAGCCTTTTTCCGAAGCTATTGCAGCGGCGATCCCGGCGGCCTCTCCGGTCATGGCGGCGGTTGGGATCACCCGGTAAACTTCCCAGGCATCGCCGATGGCAGCCATACATCTGCCGGCGGCAAAAACGCCGTCTATCTTCTCCGGCAGTAATGCCGCAAACGGAGTTTCCCACGCAAAATCGGCAGCACGCCAGTCACCGGTCAGCCCGATAGAATCATCAAAGTGTTTGAAACAATCCTGTGTATCAAGCGTTGTTTTACCGGAAATTGCGGCGATCTTGCGGAATTGAGGCATCGCCGGAAGGTGTACCGGATAATTTTCGTGACAGGCAACTTTACCGGAAGCATAATTTGCCCGGTAATACTCCCGCAGGTGTTTCCATGCTGTACGGGTGAACGCGGTTACAGTCTTGCCGTCAACCGCATCCCCGGCAGGAACTTCCGGATCGGTGAATTTAAATGGATTTATATGCAAATCGCCGGTAAAATGATAGCAGGAAGCATCAGGAGCCGTTTCGATTGCCCACATGGTCTGGCTGTTTTCTGTATAATACACCTTTCCGCCGGCACGACGGATCAGCAGAGCTTCGCCGGAAGCATCAACAAAACATCCGGCACGGACAATGCCTCTGCCGGTGGTATTTTCCACCTCCACAGCACTAATACGATCTCCTTGCAATACGCAATCACATACCCGGCTGTCCAGCCACAGATCTACATTCGCATCTTCAAGCATTTCATCCAATGACAATGTAAAACCGGCAGGAGAAAACTCAACTTCATATCTGTTCGAAGGACGATGATTCCGCCGGGATGTACCGCCCCAACGCAATGAAACATCAAACGGTCCGAACTCACAGCTCTTTTTCAGCATTTCTTCGCTGATGCCGCTGATAAGCTGCCTGCCGTTGCCATCACAAAGCGGCAGATATATAAAAATAAGTCCGGATGTAGCAAGTCCGCCGATAAGCGACTGTTTTTCGATCAGAACAGTTTTGCGGCCCCGCCGGGCGGCGGCAACAGCAGCGGCAACTCCGGCAACTCCGGCACCGACTACTGCAACATCATATTCTTTATCAAAACAATACTTTTCCATATTATCCTTCGCTTGTAATAAAATTGAAATATACTTCCGTTACTGAATAGATGCGACTGATAAAAGAATGCCTCAAGACAAGGCTGGACTTTTGACAGTTGCATTTAAATATAACATGATATTTCATTTTATCAATATTTTGCCGAAAATTGTTGATACTTTTATTGTCTTGCAAGGACAAAAAAGTACGCCTCAAAAGTTTTGTCCGGCTTTTGAGGCGTACTTTATTTTATAACAACCAGTTTTTTTATGCTTTTTGGAGCTGAAAGTTTGGAGTCTGCTTCTCTTTATTCATCAAGCATACCGTCTTCCAGCCCCAACGGCAGAGGTGCGGGTCTTTCGCAAGTGCTGGCGAGTTCCACTTTAGCACCCAGCTGACTTGATTTTTCAAACGACAGAATTATATCAAGCACATGGAACGCCAACTCACTGCTGGCACGATGCGGTCTGCCGGTTTTGATCGCCATTGCCATATCAGCCGCCCCGATACTGCGGCTGGGGGTGGCATGACCGTACACCAGCGGCACTTCCTTGAAGCCATCGGCATACGCCCATTCCCGGCGGAAAAGTTTTACCGGTCCGGTAAACTGATTGGGGTCGGGAACCAACAGAGAACCCTGTTCGCCATACAGTTCAATGGGATTGTGACCGTGGCGATAAACTTCAAAACTGCTCAACAATGTGATAACTGCTCCGGAATGGAACTCAATAACACCGGTGTAATGGGTATTTACATTCACCGGATATTTGCCGAACGGCTCATATTTATCCTGATACTGCTCGGCGACTTTTTCACCCAGCGTGCGGTATTCACTGCCTCGGAAAGTTACTGCACTTACACTCTTTGCGGGCCCTAGAATATTCACCAGAGCCGTTACATAGTACGGCCCCATATCCAGAAACGGCCCCGCACCTTTATCGTAGAAAAACGGAGCATGGCCCCACTTTTCCGGTCCGCGGCTGGCTACCACGGCTGTACCGGCTTTGACTTTGCCTATCCAGTTATCATCGACCAGCTTACGGGCGGTCTGCAAACCGCCGCCGAGGAAGGTATCAGGGGCACAGCCGACCCGGAGATTTTTTTCTTTGGCAAGTTTTAACACCTGTCTGGCATCTTCTAAATCCACGCCGAACGGCTTTTCCGAATAAGTGTGCTTACCGGCATTGAGTGCCGCCATTGCCACTTTGGTATGTTCCTGCGGCGGAGTAAGATTGAGGATCATCTCAATTTCCGGATCTTGCATGATCGCTTCGCAGCTCAAAGCTTTGCATCCGAATTCAGCTTCTTTGGCTTCTGCCCGGCTGTGGATAATATCGGCACACGCCACAATATCCAGATTGCGGAAACGCTTGGCTGCTGAAAGATAAAAATCGCTTATCATGCCGCAGCCGACTACACCTACTTTGGTCTTTTCCATAAGTTTTACTCCTTATTATTTATTGCCTTGGGCAAGGTTGTTTGAGGTCATAAATTCATAGCTTTCCTGCAATGCGGTGTGCATCTCTTTACAGCAGAAATCAAGCTCTACAATAATTGAATCCACCCGGTCGGGAATAGCCTGTACCAGTTCTTCTATCGGCAGTTCCCCCTGCCCCAGCGGCGTAAGATCGACCGGCCGTTCAAGTATGCCGTTGACCATGGTACTGCCGGAAACCTTCTGGGTAACCACTCCGTCTTTCATGTGTATTGATACAATATCATCGGCAAAAAGGTTGAGCATCTCCACCGGGTCTTCGTTACCGAGATTAGTTGACCAGAAACAATCGAGCTGAAACTTGATCCCGGGGCAAAGTTCCCGGTAAATATCGTATTTGATCCTGCCGTCAAGCCGGACAAACTCAAAATCGTGATTGTGCTGGAAAAGCGTAAAATTGTTGCGTTCAACGATCTCTTTAAGTTTGAGCGTGTTTTCGGCGGTGCGTTTTATAGCGTCCATATCGGTAAAATCATTATATCCGTAGCCGCAAACGATTTTATCCAGTCCGGCAAGATAAGCTGTATCCATGACTTCGCCGATATTGTTCAACCGCGCCCACGGCGAATGAGAGGTTATCATCTTGAGTCCCAGATCATCCAGCACCTTGCGGAACTCGGAAGGGCGGATGTTCCAGAACCCGGCGGGTTCAACGCCTTTGTAACCGGTATCGGCAACAAATTTCAACTCCTTGTAAAAGTCTTTACTTGCAAACTCCCGCAGACTGTAAAGCTGCACAAAAAGATCTTTCGCCATTTTTCACTCCTTTTTTTCCGGTGATGATTTGACAATTCATAACTGATGGATTATATTCAGTTTCTATGATTTAATGTATTGATAAAAAAATTTTTTTCAAGAGATAAATATACTGTTTTATTGACAATTCGTACTTTTTTTATTGACAATCCATAACCATAAGAGCGTTATCATGAATTTTGCCGACAATATTTTATCTTTGGCGAGGGTGATGTTTTATTCAGCACCGGCAGAACACTCGCCTACGCCATTTGTTATTCCGGAAAACACTCACATTATAGAAATGCTTACCGGTGGCGTGGTCTTTTTCGGCGATGGAGATGAAAAAAGAGCCTATCGCCGTGGTACGATCTTCTGGCATGTGCCCGGCGATAAAACGATTTTTGATACCACGCGTGATGAACCGTACCGCTGTATAGTGTTCCGTTTTGCCGCCAAGTCCGCGGAGCGTATCGCCCCGCGTGTAAGTTCGTGGCGTGGCAGCAGCGAAGCTCTGGACGATTTTATCCGCCAGAGTCACAGTGCCTTTTTTGCTACCGGCGACTCTCCGGAACAGGCAAAAACAGTCAGTGCATATTGCCTGGGCGAACTTTTAATGCACGCCTTGTCACTGAAAAACATGGATGGCAAATCCATGATCGGACAGACGCCGCAAGCCAATGAAGTGATTTTACGCAATATACTTATGTATATAGAAAACAACCTTGCCGATGATCTTTCCAGCTATACTCTGGCAGAAAAGTTCAAACTGCCCCGCAACAAACTTTTTGCCTTATTTTCCAAATTTATGAACACCTCGCTGCAGGGATACATTACCGGCAAACGCTTCGATCAGGCACGGCTGCTGCTGGAAAGCTCAAACATGCCAATAAAAGAAGTGGCGGCGTTGTGCGGATTTGAGCATGTGGAAGTCTTTCACCGCAGTTTTGCAAAGCGTTTTGGCTGTACGCCCAAAAATTACCGGCTCAATGCCCTGCCGTACATTGACTTGAAAAAATCCTGACCATTGCGTTTTTTTTCAGAAAAATAAATTTGCATAAAAATAAAAGCAAGTTATTTTAACAACATATACCAAATATCGTTTTGCAATCAAGTATAAGGAAAAAAGCTATGAGCAAACTTGCTATTCTCGGCGGCGAAAAACTCAACACCCGCTCAATCGCAGAAAATGTAAAATGGCCCATCGTCAACCGTGCCATGGAAGAAGGTGTGCTTGCGGTTTTACGCGACGGCAACATGTCGGGTACCGATATAACCAAACAGTTTGAAAAAGAATTCGCCAAATGGCAGGGTTCCAAATACGCTCTTGCCCACAGCAGCGGTACCGCCAGTTTACAGGCCGCCATGTTCGGGGTTGGTCTGGGTCATGGCGATGAACTTATCTGTCCTTCAACGACTTACTGGGCAAGCGGTCTGCCGGCGATCAGCCTGGGAGCCTCGGTGGTATTTGCCGACATTGACCCGGTAACGCTCTGTCTGGACCCGGCGGATTTTGAAAAACGGATCACGCCCCGCACCAAAGCGGTGGTGGTGGTGCATTACAGCTCATACCCGGCTGATATGGATGAAATCATGAAAATCGCCCGCAAACATAATATCAAAGTCATCGAAGATGTATCTCACGCCCAGGGTGCTTTATACAAAGGCAAAATGGTCGGTACTATCGGTGATGTGGGGGCAATGAGCCTGATGAGCGGCAAATCCTTTGCCATCGGCGAAGGCGGTATTCTCGTTACCGATAATCAGGAAATTTACGAAAGAGCTGTTTTGTGGGGGCATTATGAACGAGCCAGCGACATCACATTGCCCGGTCTGGTTGAATACAAAGGCCTGCCCTGCGGTGGTTACAAATACCGTATGCACCAGCTCTCCAGCGTAGTAGGTCTGGAACAGCTCAAAAAGTACGACAGCGAATGTGCCATTATCGACAAAGCCATGAAATATTTCTGGGATGGGTTGAAAGATCTGCCTTTGGGCAACCATATTCCCGCCGAAGCCGATTCGTTCAAAGGCGGCTGGTACGCCTGTAAAGGTCTTTATGATCCGAATGCGTTTGAAGGACTTTCGCTCAAATACTTTATAGATGCGATCATTGCCGAAGGCGGTCAGGGCTTTGCCGCCGGCTGTGCCGCCCCGCTGCACGCCTGCAGTCTGTTCCAGAGTATGGATATATATAACGAAGGTAAACCGGCAAATATTGCCAACCGTCCGGCAGATGCAGAACCGATCAATGAAATCGGGTCGCTTCCTGTAGCCGAAACGATCAACGAATATGTATTTGCGATTCCGTGGTTCAAACACTTTGACCGTCTGTTGATCGACGAACAGATAGCCGTTGTCCGGAAGGTTTGCGAAAATTACAAAGATCTGCTCGCCAGCGATCCAAAAGAAAAAGTTCGCGGCAAGCTCTTCCAAACAGCCAGAAAGAACTGAAAGACAAAAAAAGCGAAAAAAAGCCGAACAAGGTTTGCATTTTTATAAAAATGCATTATGTTAATAGAACAATAAATAAGGGGCAATAGCTCAGTTGGCTAGAGCGATACGTTCGCATCGTATAGGTCGTGGGTTCGACTCCCATTTGCTCCACCATCCTTCGCTAAAGCTACGGATGGCAAGCCAGTCTTGCTATCCGTAGATTTTTTTTGCAAAGCAAAAAAGGAGCGAAGTGAAACGAAGCGTACGAAGGATGCCCTCCATAGCTCGCAGAGCGACGGAGGGCGGTACGGCCATGAATTGGAGCAAAAATATGTTTTACACATACATTTTACGCAGCATTTCTCATCCGGAACAACGTTATATCGGCAGTACAGCAGATTTGAAAGCCCGCCTTGCCAAGCACAACGCTGGTGAAGTTCCACATACATCCAAGTTCAAGCCGTGGAAAGTTGAAGCATATTTTGCCTTTGAAACCAAAGAAAAAGCTGTTGCTTTTGAAGCATACCTAAAAACTGGTTCCGGACACGC
>SUVS01000052.1 GCA_015061885.1 Lentisphaerota bacterium | reverse complement strand
TTCCATAGTAATTTTATTACGCATCTGATCCTTCCTTTATTTTTTTTGTTAGGTTACTAAAAAATAAAGGTCAGATGCACTTTTGTCAAACAACTCGTCCCATCACAAAATTTGGGACATTAACAATCCGCAACCTTCTTTTGAGATTGTCTAATAGTACTACTGGTACAAGATAGCATGTAAAACAATAAAATGCAAATATTTGTTAACAAAATTACAGAGTTTCTGAAAAAGAATTTGCAAAAAATGAAAAAGATGCGACTGGCAAAAGTGTGCCGCAATATTTGAGATAAGATAAAAGAGTAAATTACAATTCTCGCTTGCGGATTTGCTCTTTGCTTTATGCCGTGATTTTCTGTTTAAAATAAAAATGGCGGCTCCGCCTTCGTTGAAACTACGGCGGGACAGGGAGCGAGGGATTCGACACGAGCGGGCTTTGCCCGCCTCCCATACTTTCCCATATCTATCGCACGGCAGACAGGCGTTCGCCTTACAACACCATACCGGATGCCACACTCGCCGCATTCGCGGGCTTCTTTATTTTTTCAGGGCAAGCAATATTTCTTGAGCTAAAGTTTCGCCTACTCCCGGTACTCTCCGGCAAATCGTTTTTACATCGGCTTTCCGCAATTCACGCACCGAACCGAAGGCTTTCAGCAATGCAAGTTTGCGTTTTTCACCGACACCCGGCAGATCGTCCAGCAGTGACTCGGTCAGGCGTTTCTGCCGCAGATCGCGGTGATAGCTTATGGCAAAACGGTGGGCTTCGTCGCGGATCGCCTGCAGTACCCGCAAACCGGGATTATGGCGGTCGAGTACCAGCGGTTCACTCCTGCCGGGGATATATATTTCTTCGTTGCGTTCCGCCAGACCAATCACCGGCAGAACGGGGCATTTCAGTTCGGTGAGCTTTTTCAACGCCGCGTTCAACTGCCCCATACCGCCATCGACCACCAGCAGATCCGGCAGCGGACGGTTTTCTGCCAGCAGCCGCGTAAAATGTCTGCCGACGACCTCCGCCATACTGGCAAAGTCGTTGGCCCCCTCCACGGTTTTTATGCGGAAACGGCGGTATTCATCTTTGGCGGGTTTGCCGTCGATAAAAACCGTCATGCTCGCCACCGAGAGCTGACCGAGCAAGTTGGATATATCAAAACACTTTATCGTTTTCAAGGGCTTGGCAAGTTTCAGCGATTTCTGCAAGGCTTCCATGGCTTCCGGTCCGGTATGCGAGGGGATCACGGCATTTTCAAAACTGCGGTTTTTCGTGCCGAAAACAGTTTCCAGATTGTTCAACACATCCCGCCAGCGGCCGGCACGCTCGTAATCGAGGTTGGCGGCGGCTTCGCTCATTTTTTCTTTAACAGAAGCACTTACACTCTCAAGTCTGCCATGCAGAACCTCCAGCATATCTTCAACTTTTTTGCGGTAATCGGCCTGCGAGATCGCTCCGGTGCAGGGCGAACTGCAATCTTTTACAATGCGTTTAAGGCAGCGTTTGCGGGTTTCCGCATCCGGGTAATTACTGCGGCAGGATCGCAATCCGAAGTGTGCCAGCAGAAATTCGAGCGTGCTTTTCAACGCTGTTCCGTGCGGAAACGGTCCGAAATAAGTTGCGTTATCATCCTTTTTCACGCGGGCCAATGTCAAAGTCGGGAACGGGTCGTCGAGCTTGATCTTCAAGAGCAAATACCGTTTGTCGTCCCGCATGAGTATGTTGTAGTAAGGGGCGTAATTCTTTATCAGTCGTGATTCAAGGATCAACGCTTCGTCTTCGGTCTTGACCTGAAAAAACTCCCATGTGTGGATGGAATGAATAAGCTGACGGAGCTTGACATCGGCTTGTTTCAGCCGCCCCGGCTGAAAATATGAACTCATCCGCCGCCGCAGATTTTTGGCTTTGCCCACATAAATGACCGCTCCGAACAGATCACGGTAAACATAAACGCCCGGATGCGGCGGGACTTTGGAGGGTAAAAAATTTTCTTTGAGTTCGATCATGAAATCTCTTACTTGAGTTTCCAGACTTTTAACGCCATACGCATATATGTTGAGGGGAAGAGCCGGGTAAAAGCAATAAACAGCCGATACCACCCCGGATAGATCACCCGGAGTTTGCCTTTCAAGGCAGAATCCACCACTTTGCGGGCAAATTTTCCGGTACTGACATTGTTTCCCGGCGTTTCCGGGCACTCACGCAAGATTATTGCACGACTGGAAAACCCCGTGGAAATCCTGCCCGGACAGACGGTCAGAACTTTTACCTTCTGCAAGGAGGCTTCCGCCCGCAATGTAGCGGAAAAACTTGCCAGTGCCGCCTTCACTGCACTGTACGCCCCCATACAGGGCACCGGAGCCAACGCCGCCACGCTGGCGATGTTGATAATAAAACCGCTGTTTTCCGACAGTTTTGGCAACAGCATTTGAGCGAGCCTTGCCGGGGCAAAAAAATCCACTTCAAACATTCTCCGCAATTCAGTTTGCGGCAACTCTTCCCAGGTGGCGTAACCGCCGAAACCGGCATTGTTGACCAGTATATCCAGACGGTCGGTGCGTTTGGCAAGTTCATCAGGAATCGCTTCCACCGAAGATTGATCGCTTAAATCGCAGACGATAAAATCGCTTTCCGGCACACCGTCGGGCTTTTTCCGCCCCAGACCGATCACCCGGCAGTTGCGGCGGGCAAGCTCTTGAGCTATGGCTTTGCCCAGTCCGCTGGAACTGCCGGTAACTAAAGCTGTTTTTCCGGAGCAATCAATCATAACGCAAGTTCACTGGTGGCGTCGTGCAACGCTTTGATTGCCGCTTCCATGCCGTCGGCGGCACGGAACACAGATGTACCGGCAACCATCATATTAGCTCCGGCTCTGACGGCTTCGTAAACAGTTTTACGGTCAATACCGCCGTCGATTTCCAGATGTATTTTTTTGCCGGATTCGCGGATCATCTGACGGAACTCGGCAACTTTGGGCATCATATCTGCCATAAAGCTCTGACCGCCGAAACCCGGTTCCACGCTCATTACCAGAATCAGATCAAGGTCTTTGATGTAAGGAGCCAACGCCGAAGCCGGAGTCTTGGGTTTTACCGACATACCGACAGTACAGCCGGCGGCTTTGATCGCGGCAATGACTTCGGCCGGATCGTTGTCGCTTTCCACATGGAACGTTATATGGTCGGCACCGGCCTTGGCGAAGACCGGCGTGTAAAACAGCGGATCAGTGACCATCAAATGAGTATCAAAGCAAAGATTGCTGGCTTTACGCAGACTGCTCAACAGCGGCGGTCCCATGGTCAGATTGGGCACAAAATGCCCATCCATAACATCCAGATGCAGCAGATCGGCACCGGCGGCGGCGGCTTTGGCACAATCGGCATCGAGCGTACCGAAGTCGGCGGCAAGGATCGAGGGCGAAACGGTTACTTTGTCAAAAGAGAGATTTCTGATGTCGTACTTCATAAAACTTATTCTCCGGTATGTTTATTTATCCAATTTGAGTTTATCCAGTGCATCCCAGGGCGAGGGTTCGTCATCGGCGGACGATTCAAAGTCATCACTTTCGATCACGCAGTCACACTCCTGAATGTTTTTATTTGCTCCGCAGACCGGACACAACCCGGCACAATCGTCGTTGCAGAGCAGATTTGCGGGCAGATTTATCAGCAGTTCGGCTCTTATATCTTCGGTTATATCGACGAATTCTTCGTCGCCGAGCTCCACAAAAAGTTGCAAATCGCCGGTTTCCAATGTTATTTCCGACGGCTGAAGACAGCGTCCGCATGCTCCGGTCAACCGGGTGGATGCGTTGCCGCTGACCAATGCCCCGCCGGAAACCTTGCTGACCACCAGATCGTAAACGATCGGATCATCGGCAGAAAAAATAAGATCATCTTCCAGTTCCAGGATCTCTGCGGGTTCACTGCCCTGCAAAGGAATATCCTGTTTTTCCAGAAGTCCACGCGAAAAAGTAATCATTTCTGTTGCTCCTTGAGTTTGGCTGCAATGCGTGCCGCCACCGGCGGCGGCACATATTTGCTGTAATCCGCCCCCAGATTTGCCACTTCTTTGACCAGACGGCTGCTGACAAAGGAGTTATTGGTTGTAGGCATCATAAAGATAGTTTCGCAATCATCACGCAAACTGCGGTTCATCAATGCCATCTGCAGCTCGTATTCAAAGTCCGAAAATGCCCGCAAGCCCCGCAGAATGGCAGTGGCCTGATACTTTTTCACCGCATTGACTAGCAGTCCGCAAACCGGCACCGCCCGCACATTGCCGTAACTTGTACAGCATGCTTCGATCATTTCCACGCGTTCTTCGATGGTAAACATCGGGTGTTTTTCACTGTTGATGGCTACCGCCACGATCACCCGGTCAAAGAGTTTGCTGGCACGGGCGATCAGGTCAAGATGACCGTTGGTCAGCGGGTCAAAACTCCCGGGATAAAGTACATTACGCATTGTTCAACCTCTGTATGAACCTTTTTTACAGGAAAAAAATATCCTTAAACTTGCAAAAATCGTTAAAACATAATATATTTCTGTTTGACTGTGATTGCAAATTTTGGAGTTGTTTATATTGAACAGTGTTGAAATTTTTTCCCGCAGTGAAGGCATGAGCCTTGCCGGAGTTGCGGCAGAATGTAATAAACCGCTGGCGTTGGCGATCGGCGTATTTGACGGTGTGCATCTCGGACACCGCAAATTGCTCGACCGCGTGCGGGATATTGCCGGAGAACTGGATGCCATGCCGGTGGCTCTGACTTTTGACCCGCACCCGCGTGCGGTGCTTTTTCCCTCGGCTCCGCCGGTATTACTGCAGGATCTGGCCGGGCGTATCCGGCTGTTGAAAGAAGCAAACATGGCAAGGACAGCGGTGGTTGATTTTACTCTGGACTTTGCCGCGACCCCGCCGGAAGATTTTCTTGATTTACTGTTTGAGCAAGTGCCGAATCTTGCCGCTGTGGGCGTGGGCAGTAACTGGCGTTTCGGCAGAAACGGTTCCGGCAATGTGGCTCTGTTAGCGGAATACGCCGCAAAACGCCACTTCAAACTGGCGGCAGTTGACGAACTGGTCATTGATAACGAAGTGGTTTCTGCCAGCCGGATCCGCCGCCTGATCGCCGGAGGCAAACTCAATGAAGCTGAAAAACTGCTCGGTTACCGTTATACTCTTAACGGCAAAGTTGCCAACGGTTACGGTATCGCCGGAACCAAACTGAATTGTCCGACGGCAAATATCGTGCCGCAAGCCGGTGTATTGCCGCCGGACGGAGTTTATTCCGGGATCGTTACCGTGGAGGGCAGAAGTTATGGAGCGGCAGTAAATATCGGGGTGGCTCCGACTTACGGCAGAAGTGCCGATCAGTGCCGCCGCATCGAAGCTCATCTGCTGGATTTTTCCGGCAATTTGTACGGCAGAAGTGTGAGTCTGGCTCTGGGTGAATATTTACGCAGTGAACAATGTTTTGCCAGCGAGGAAGCGTTGAAAAAACAGATCGCCTGCGATGTGGAAAAAATCCGTTGCTGGGTAAAAAACAAACTTTGAAAAGAGGTTTTATGAGTAATACAACATACAGCGTTGCGGCTCTGGCCGCCGCTTTGAATGTGCCGCGTACCACCGTCAACGACTGGCTGGCAAAGTACGAAAGTTTTATTGATGCAACTGCTGTGGGCAAACGCAAGGTTTATTCAAGTCAGACTCTGAAAGTGCTTCAGGAAGTCGCCCGCTTGCGTGATATGGGCAAAACCGGTGCCGAAATCGAAGCAGCACTGGAAGGCATGGTAGGAGTAACGCCGGAAATCGCTCCGGAAAAAACCGCCGCCGCTCCGGCAGAAACCGCCGCCGCTCCCGCCGCGGAAAAACCGGATACCGCCGCAGAAAGCGATGCTCAAAGTCAGTTGCCGGCAGTCAAAAAGTTTGAAGAAAACGCCCTGGAGCTTGCCGCATTTATTGCCGAACTGCGTAAAGAACAAGTCCAAAGCCGCAAACGCTCCCGCCTGACCGCATTTATGCTGTTTATCGTCATAATCGTGCTGATTGCGGCACTGGCGGCGGCAGTTCAGGCGGTGCGTATGCAGTTTGCCGAACGCCAGCTTGAGGCAGTAAGAATGCAGCAGACTCTGGAAAAACTCAATAAAGAGTTTACCCGCGAACTCAAAAGTATGGAAGCTATCCAACAGCGTGAACGCCGCATTGCTGAAAAAAATGCAATTATGCTGAAAACTGAAATCTCCCGGTTGCAGAAAGCCAACGCCGAAGAGGTCAAACGCCTTTCCCGTCAGCTTGCCGCCGACCGGGAAGCCATGCAGAAAAAACTTGCTTTGCAGGAAAAAATCCTGAAAAATAAAAGCGAAGCCGAACGCAAACTGTTGCTTGCCAAGATGGAAAGAGATGCCGCCGCCGCCCAGGCACGGCTGGTCTGGCTGAAAAATGAACTTGCTTCTGCCAACAAATCCTTGAGGGAACTCAATAAAAAGTTTGACGAAAACACAGTTCAGGCTGTTGCCGCCCCCGTTGCAGAAGCAGATACTGTTACCCGTGCCACCCCCACGGTTGCCGGAGATAAACAATGATCGTTCTGGGGCTGGATCCGGCGATCCGCACCACCGGCTACGGCGTGGTGGAAATGCTCCCCGGCAAGCGGGCAAAAATACTTGACTGCGGCGTGATAAAAAACACGCCGCAAATGCCGCACAGCGAGTGTGTACGCCGTCTGGCTGGCGGCGTGCGGGAGCTGATAAAAACTTTCCGCCCCGACTGTGCAAGCATGGAAAGCCCCTTTGTGGGCGACAACGCCAGAACCGCCATTATTCTGGGCATGGCACGCGGAGCAATATTGACCGCATTGGCAGAAAACGCCATCCCCGCCTACGCCTACGCTCCTATCGTGGCCAAGCGGGCAGTTACCGGCATAAGCCACGCCCGCAAAGAACAGGTGGCACTGATGATGGCAAATGAGTTTGCCATATCAGTTGGGGATATACCCGACGACGCCACTGACGCTCTGGCGTTGGCAGTCTGCCACGGTCAGAAAGCCCTGCAAACCGGGATCGACCTGACGGGCAAACCCATTTAAGAAATTTTCAGCACGTCGATCAAACTTAAATTGGTGTGATAACCGGGGTCAAGATCGGGCACTGCCGGGATCACCCGCACCGGGTTGCCGGATTTATCGCAGGTCTGGTAAGCAAAATAGTGCTGACCGGGGTTGACAAAGTAATTGCGGAATGAATCGGCACACTCCTGTATGATTTGCGTATTGTCCATATTGCAGAATTTTTCCAGCAGAGCCGCCGCCCGGATCGTTTCCGGCAAGCTCCACCACGGCATATCGGAATTTATCACTCTGCCGCTCAAAAGGTCGCAGGATTTTATGATACCGCCCGCCGGAAGCTGTCTGCCAATGGCGTAATGCGATGCAAAAAATGCCGGATAGACCTTGCGGCATTTATCCAGAAACTCCTGATCGCAACTGCGGTTGAACTTTTCCAACACCAGCAGAAATTTCATGGAAAGCCCCACAAATTCCAACGCATGACCGGGGTCGCAGAGCTGACCGTTGTTGTCTATATACGGCGTATTTTCCGGAGTTACGGCCTCAAAAAACTGTACTTTATCTTCTTTGTAAACAGTGTGCAGAGTCAGCAGACGCCCGATGAATTTTTTGCCGTAATCCAGAAATTCTTCATCGCCGGTCAGTTCAGAAGCAAACGCTATTCCGCCCAAAGCGATCATAAACGGCCCCTGCAATATCTTGCCGGGTACTGCCGTTACCGGATTTTTGGGGTCAAATGCCTGCTGATCGGTTACAAATTCCAGCTCCCAAATCGCCTGAAGTGTGCGTTTGAAATAACTCAAGGCTTCGGCGAGCAGAGTTTTATCCTGCAGAACATCGGCGGCGGCGACCAGACCTTTGCTGTAAAAGAGATCGCTGTAATTGGCTTTGCCTTCCAATGCTTCGGAGCGTACACTCAAATCGCCGTTGAGGAATCTGCCATCTTCTGAAAACATGAAAAACATTCTGCCCTGATTGCTGTTGCGGACTTCTTCCATATTTCCGACCACGCATTTAAGCATTTCCAATACCGCAGATTTTTCGCCGAAACCGGCTCGCAAATGTCCGGCAAGCGATTCAGCACCCCGCCCCTGGATCCAGCTGTAAATCACGCTTTTACTGCGGAACTCCTGCGATTTATCCGCAGTACAGGTGTAATCGGTGCCGTCGATCACATCGAATTTGGTGTTCAAAAATCTATTGCCTTTACTGCGTTCAAGCATGTAATTGAAACTTTTGTCGATAACCGTATGAAAAAATGTTTTTCCTTCTGATGTTACAGGCATAATGAATATTTCCTTTGATACAATTTGTTATTTGCCGAAAACTTTGTCGGCATGATTGTAATATTGAACCCAATCGTAAGCGGTCAGGCTGTGCTTGCCGGTCTTGACATGGTAGCCGACCATATCGCCCACCGGATGATTTTCGGATGGCATATCAGCCTCATTCAACCCGGACAAACCGTAAAGCTCCCAGACTTTGGAGGCGGTCTTTGCCGAAATGAATTCCCCTCTGGGGTCGGCAACCGCATCCAGACTGGAACTGCCCACATAAACTGAACGCGGGGCGATCAGTGCCAGCAGTTGATGCTGGTCGATCGGCAGATCGTTTTCCAACCCGGCGTAGCGTGCCATCCTGCCGCAAAACCAGTTGCTGCGGATACTCCAGAGCATGGTCAGCGTTTCGCCGAGTATGTGTCGGGAAGGAGCCGCCCCGCCATGACCGGAATTGTTGGAAACGACCAGCTTGAAGCGTTCATCGTTTGCCCCCGCCCACAACGCCGCTTTGCCCAGGCGGCTGTGCCCGACAACGGCAAACTCGTTGAAGTTGAGTTTTTCCAACGCATCAACCATACGGCTCAAGCCCCACGCCCAGCCGCCGATGGCACTGATGTTACGCAAGGGTTTGGTCTGCAATTCCTGCAAAGACCTTTCGCAATCACTGCGTAAATCATCTTCATCGTAAAAAAGCGTGAAAATACTTTTGCGGAAACCATCGAGGTTATCCGGAAAAATCTCGCCGTAACAGGCTGTTGCCACTGCGTATCCGCGTTTGACTGCTTCGCGGGCGTTGAGGTGTTCAAGCTGAAAACTCCTCGCACCGTCGGAGGGTTCGGAGGCGTGCCATCTGCCGGGAATATACATTGCCGAACGGGTGATACGCACATCGTCTTCTTCGGCAACCGCCTGATTGCCCTTGAAGTTCAGCGTCAGAAAAACCGGGGCGTCGGGCTTATCTGCCGGCACATACAAAAGCATGTCAAAGTCAAATTCCCTGCCGTTATCCATGCGGCAGATCACCCGGTATTCGTAACGGTCGGCAGAGCCGTCCAGCACGCCTTTTTTCTCCGAAAGTTTCCGCAATTCCAGTTTGTCAGGCTCCGGCGGCATAACGCCATACATCACATCTTTGAAGGCTTGCAGGATATTTTCCCGTTCGCTCTGCCACGCTTCCAGCGTATCGGGCAAGGCGGGCAGCGGCACGCGGTCAACTATACTTTCATCGCAATTCATCCGCCGGAAAAGTTCTTCACTCCAGATATTTGTCCCCTGCTCCCAGGCAAGCACGGATGCCGGATCATCGGGGGTGCGGGGCAAATCGTTGTCAAAATTATGTTGTATCATAAAAAACAGCCCCTTATCTATCCTGATAACCATCGGGATATTTCCGGAGCCACTCCCAGGCAGAACGGATTATTGCTTCGGCATTTTCAAATTGCGGTTGCCAGGAGAGTTCTTTTCTTGCCCGGCAGCTGTCGGCGATCAGACGCGGCGGATCACCTGCCCGGCGGGGGGCAATTTCAAAGGGTATGGCATGACCGGTAACTTTGCGTGCCGCTTCGATGATCTCAAAAACGCTCAAGCCGTTGCCGGTGCCCAGATTGTAATGTCCGCTCGCGGGGGCGTAAAGAGCCTTTTCGTGAGCTTGAGCCAAATCTATAACGTGTATATAATCGCGGATACAGCTGCCGTCAGGAGTATCGTAATCATTGCCATAGACCATGATCTTTTCGCGTTTGCCCTGTGCCACTTGCAAGATTATGGGTATCAGGTGGCTTTCGGGCGAATGGTCTTCGCCGAAATTTTTACTGGCACCGGCGGCGTTGAAATAACGCAATGCAGTGTAATCCATATTGCAAATCGCTTTATACCACGCCAGAACTTTTTCAAAACAGAGTTTGCTTTCGCCGTAAGGATTGATCGGTTTTTGCGGAGCATCTTCGGCGATCGGCACACTTTCCGGTTCGCCGAAAGTGGCGGCGGTGCTGGAAAAAACTATCCGTTTGACCTTGCCTTCTTTAGCGGCTTCGGCAAGATTTATGGCATAAGCAAGGTTGTTGCGGAAGTATTTGCCCGGATCGGTCATGCTTTCGGCAACCAGCGAAAACGCCGCAAAATGCATCACCGCATCAAACTTTTCTTTAACAAAAAGTCCGGTCAGCCCCTCCTGATCGGCAAGATCCATTTCCACAAGATTGCTTACGCGGGGATCGACCGCTTTACGATGACCGGTAACAAAAGAATCCAGTACAGTTACATCATATCCGCGGTCAAGCATATATTCAGTACAGACACTGCCGATATAACCGGCACCGCCGGCAATAAGAATTTTTTTCACAATTTTCTCCTGTTGCTTAAAGTTCACTTGATTTTTACCGGAGTATTTTTTCTGCCCCGGACAAGCGAACTTGGGTCATCTTTCAATTCTTCAATAAATTCGTTCAGATTACCCAGCACCGTGTTGAACTTGCGGATAATCGTTACAGCATCATCACTGTCGTTCTGCAATTCGCTGATCAACAGTTTGGCGGCATTCAGCACTTCTACGACCTGTCGGTTCAGTTCGCGGGTATTCACATCAGAAAGTTTACCGTTCAGCTGACTGGTGAGTTCTTTTATATTTTTAAGGTTGCCGTTTACTCCGTCAATAAGTTTTTTCAAATCTTCACCGGTAAGGTGTTCGGCAAAACTGTTGCTCAAAGTTTCCACATTCCCGGTGATCCTTTCCAGCCGGTCAAGCGAACTGCGGATCGCCGGATTGGTCAATATATCGTTGAGAGCTTTAAGGTTATCTGCCAGATCACTGGCGATCTGATTGATATTGACACTGGCTATCTTATCCAGCGACACCGCCACCGAATCAATTATATTATTGAATGTTCCCGGGGCACTGGCAAAGTAAAATACTCCCGGCTCATCTATTACCGGCAAAGCGGTTTTACGCCGTTTTTCAGGCGGTATGTAATCCATTTCTATATAACGCATACCGGTTATCCCGGCGAGGTCGAGCCGACAGCCCAGACCGTTTTTTTGAGCTTGACGGCAGAATTTCTGCAATGCTTCCAACCGGTCTTCGCCGGAGCCGCCGCCTAAACCCTCAAACGCCGCCGGATCAATACTCATATCCACCCGGATAATACGCTCGTAGGGCATAATGCTGATCTTTTCCACCTGACCGATGGGTACACCTTTGTATTTGACCGCCGAACCTTTACTCAAACCCTGCACGGATTCATTGAAGGAGGTTACAAAATAGATCCGGTCGGCAAATTCCTCTGCCAAACCCAGAAAAAACATGACTCCCACCAGAAGCACCATGGCACCGGCAACAAATACGCCGGTCAGAAAATATTTGCGTTGATTTATCATATATGACCTTCTCTTTCCTGCATAAAGTTAAAGTTTGTAAGCCAGTCCGTCGCGGTTGAGGAAATCCCTGACCCACGGCACGGAAGAATTTTTCTGCAATTCACGCGGATCGCCCTCCACGGCGATCGAACCGGTGTTTTTATCAAGCATAATGATCCGGTCGGCAATGGTGAAAACACTGTCCAGTTCGTGAGTAACGATCACCACTGTCCGCTTGAACTCATTACGCATCTTCAGTATCAGACGGTCAAGCTCCGCCGAAGATACCGGGTCCAGTCCGGCGGAGGGTTCGTCAAAAAACAGCAGCGGCGGTTCCAGAGCCAACGCTCTTGCCAAACCGGCACGCTTTTTCATGCCGCCGGAAATCTCCGACGGATAAAATCCGGCAAATTTTTCCAGATTCACCCACGCGAGTTTTTCCATGACCACAGCCTCTATCTCGCGGCGGCTCAAAGTGGTATGTTCTTCCAGCACCAAAGCCACATTTTCCGCCAGTGTAAGCGATCCGAGCAATGCCCCGCCCTGATAAGTTACGCCGAAAGTCCGGGCGATCTCGGCTTCCGAAAGTGCATTATCGCCGCTGATGGTTCTGCCGAAAATCTTTACCTCGCCGGATTTCAGCGGATGTATTCCGATAATGTGTTTGAGCAAAGTTGATTTGCCGCAGCCGGAACCACCCATAACTGCAAAAATTTCGCCCTGTGCCACGGAAAAATTCAAATCGTGCAATACCGTGCGTTCGCCGTAGCCGACAGATACATTGCAGAGTTCCAATGCGGGTGTCTGAACATTATTTTCCACAGCTCAATACCCCCAGAATGAATAGATCACAGTTATAAGTGTATCAATAATTATCAGAAAGAGTATCGACCGCACCACCGCACTGGTCGCCGCTCTGCCTACGCCCTGTGAATCCGGCGAACTGCGGAAACCTTCGCGGCAACCGACCAGTGCGATCATTGCCCCGAAGAAAATCCCTTTGATCACGCCCAGCAGAAAGGTCAGCGGAGTCAGAACCTCGGCAGTACGGCTGATATAAGTTTCGGCAGTCAAATCCAGAAAACCCACCCCAACAGCAAGCCCGCCCAGCAGTCCGGCAATATCGCCGAAAACCGTCAGTGCGGGTATGGCAATTACCATTGCCAGCAGTTTGGGCACTACCAGATAACGCACCGGCGATATACCCATAGTAGTGAGGGCACTGATCTCTTCTTCGGCTTTCATACTGCCGATCTCGGCGGCAAAACTGCTGCCCGCACGGCCGGTGGCGATCAATGCGACCATCAACGGACCGAATTCTTTGAGCATGGAAAAACCGGTCAGATCGGCTACAAATATCTCGGTACCGAATTTCTGCATCTGGATAGCCGCCTGAAAAGCTATGGTGATCCCCATAAGAAAACAGATCAGCAAAACTATCCCCAGAGCGGATGTTCCGCATACATCCATATAGTAGAAGAAGTTTTTCCAACGCAATTTTCCGGGATGCCGGAACAATAACCCGACAGAACAGGCGATTTCGCCCCAGAATGTGAAGGGTTCACGCCACGATGTCAGGCTTTTCCAGATAACCTCACCCAGAATTGTAAATAAATTTTTCATTTTCCGCCAACAAACTGCTTAAATTATTTCAAACACCGTTGAAAGATAGACCCGTTTAAGTGCAAATGCAAATTTTCCGGCTTAAAACTCCACAACAAAACGCCCGGTAAGACTGCTGAAAAGTCCGCCTTTGGGGTTTTGCACCCCGCTGGTCTGGGTCTTATCCGCCCCGCGGGCAGGACGATGCCGGTAGATGCCCAGATGTATTCTGTCGTTGACAACGAACTTTCTGACTTCGTTCATCGGAATATCGACTTCCAGCAGCCAGCGGTCTTTTTCCCGCACGGCTCCGGTGGTAATTGCCATATCAGTTACATCTCTGACATTCCGGTCTGCACCAACAGCCAACAGCCGGTAAGAGCCCAGAGCATTGACTCCCAAATGCAAATAAGGTGCGGATTTGCGGTATGAAGAAATAAATATTTCCACAGCGTCATCGTTCCAGACGCTTCCGGCGTGATTTTCTTTACAGACGGTACGCAGTTTATCCATCATATTTTCGTTACAGGCAAATTGCAGTTTCAGCACATCGGCATTGCCGGAGAGCCTGACTTGAGTTGACTGGAAATCCCGGAAAATGGCAAATGCCTTCAACTCCAGATCGACTCCGGCGGCAGAAAGTTTTACCGGTTTCTGTTTGGCTTTCAGCTTTTTCATGACCTTCTGATATTCTTCCATGCTGTTGATGCCCGGCGAAACGGATTCGGCGGTCTTTTCAAATACAGCAAACTCCCGCGACAGCGACTGCAAAAAGGCATTTTCCGGTGATTTTGCCACAGCTTTATCCAGCAGTTTACGCGGCTCTTTCAAGCGGAAAGCCAGATAGCAGTTCAAAAGCGGGTCTTCGCGGAATCCGGCATTTTCCAGGAGTTTTTCCATTGCTTTGTAAAACTCCTGCAATTCGGCGGCGGCTTCCGGTGCCGCCAGCGAACAGAACTCGGCAATAAGTTTATCGACATTAACTGAACAATCAAACATCACTGCACTGTGTATATAGGTATTCAGAGCACTGAATGAGTAAGGTATTCTGCCCCGGCCTTCTGACATGGTCGCCCCCAGAGCAAAACCCTGCATCTTTTTGAAGTGATCGGCAATGCGGTGCGGATTCATGATCGGGAATGTTTTCATTTCCGGAGCCCGCGGATAACTGTAAAGCACCACTTTGGCTCCGGCATTTTCCCAGAGCTTACAGCGGTTGCGGAGGATATTGTAATCAGGAGCTTCAAAGTGTCCGGAAAGCACCGCTATAACAGTATCGGCGGGCAGTTTCTCCGTCCGTGGCGGCTGAAAATGACTGCTTTTGGTCTGCAAGTGAAAGATCAGATCGGGTTTGACCTTTTTGATTTCATGAGCAAATTTACAGAAAAAGGCAAAAACAAATTCGCTTCTGTCGCCGGCAGTAACCAGTTTGCCCGCCGGGGAATTCACACATTTTTCGCACTCACAGTTTTTTACCGGAGCATCGCAGAAAAATCTTATACCGTATATATCGGGGTTCTTTTTCAATTCTCCGGTTACATCTTTGACAATCTGCGGAATGGTATCCGGGTGGCTCGGACAGGGGAAGTGATACGGATATTTGGTATTGATACGCTTTTTGCCGAACAGACCGAACATTTCCGGCTTGTTCTTGAAGCGTTTGTTCCATTTGTTGATAAACATGTAGTTGCTGTTACGCGTTGACCAACGCGGCACCTGCCCCAGCCTCCGGCGGTAAAAAAGCATAAAATCTTTGCGGTCAACATCTTTTGCCCCGTTCTGAAAACCACGGACTTCGTAACTTGCCTGCGGTACATCAGATGCGGCGGTAAAGTTCAGCAGCGGATTCAGTACATATTTCACGCCGTCTTTACCCGGCAGAAAGAACTTGCTCTGCAAATATTTTTGAGCAAAATATTCCACCGCCAGCAGAGTACCGCAACTGTCGTTTGCTGCATAAACATTGCCTTTGGCTGTATCAAAGCCGATAAAAAGAAAATCGTTGTTGTTGCGGTAAATACCGAACTTGCTCTCTTTTACAGCTTCGGCATGATCGCCGGAAAATCCGCTCTTACAGGCTTCATTGCCCCGCCCGACAAAAAGATTGATCCGGTCGGGAGTTTTGCCGTTGAGCTGTGCCGGAGCAGTGAAAGTTCTGCTCAAATGTTCTTTGAGTTCCCCGGCGGCAAATTTTTCGATCTCCGAAGGTTCTTCCGGCAGTACGATACGCAGATTGTGGATGCGGGCAAATTCACCTGCCGGGAGCATGACTCCGGCAAGCACCAGCAAAAACAGTGTAAAAAATTTCATCTTCTTATACCTCTCTCTGTTAAGCTATTGAATCAAATATCATATCCGGCATTTCTTCCGGCAGAGTATGTGCTAAAATTTCCGGCGTGGTCAATCCGGTCATCATCAAAGCCGATTTACAGCCGAAACGCTTTGCTCCGGCAATGTCCGAAGCCAGCGAATCGCCCAGCATGATTATTTCAGAATCCTGCAAATCATTCAGAGCAAATTTCTTTTTTATAAAATCCCTGGCGTACTCAAAAATCATCGTATGTGGTTTGCCCAGATAGATCGGCTCAATATTTATTTGCAGTTCTTTGAGTATATTTGCTATAAAACGGGCCTCCGAACCGGCACACAAGCCGACTCTGCCGTTATTGGGCCATACACTGTCGGGATTTGGGACCACCAGTTTACGCTCCGGGTGGCGGAGAAAATAATTAGTTACCGCTTCGGCAGTGCGTAAAAAGTCGTAATGACCTTCTCCGGCGATCACAAAACTGCATTCGTCTATTCCGCTCAAATCCCGGCATGGTATCAATCCGGCAAGTTCAGCATAATCCGGGTCGCCCAGTCTGCCCATAATAAAAACTTTGGAACCGGCAAGTTTTTCTTTTTCCACAAAAATACTCAACGCATTGCCGCAGGAAATGATCTCGTCAGCATAAGCCGTAACCTGTGATTTGCCGATGCGGACGGCTTTTTCCGCTTGCGAATGGTCGCTGTCGTTGGTCAGAAAACAAAATGGAGTACCGCTTTGCCGGAGATACTGCAAAAAATTTTCTGCCCCCGGCAGAGCCGTCCGGCCGGAAACTACCGTGCCATCCACATCAAACAAGAGTGCTTTAAAGCGTGGATTTTTTTCAGAAATATTTGACAGCCAGAAATCTCGAAAATTCACAGCAAAAAACTCCAAAATGATAATGAAAGTCTAATATAGACTGTTAAAAGAAAAAAGTCCAATTTTTTTTGAAAAATAAATATTTAAAAAACTTTAAATAAAATTTGCATTTTGCCGATATGTGTGAAACATTATCATTGAACAGCGAATCCAAGCTGTTGGCAGGCTTGGAAAGCCGCTGCAAAAACAAACCTTTCAGAAAGGAGAGATTTTATGCAGATCATCATCAACGGCCGTCACTTCGAAGTAACCGAACTGATCCGGAGCAACACCGCCGAAAAAGTTGAAGCGTTGTTCACCTACTATCCTCATCTGAAAGTATCCAGTGTGCGTGTAACCATGGAAATCGGCAAGAACCATCAGGCAAAGGTCGGTATCTGTGCGGCAGTCAAAAAGCAGCCGATGGTATCGGAAGGTACAGCGTTGGATCTCTACAAAGCCATCGACACCGCGTTGGATCACCTGAAAGTCCAGTTGGACAGATACACCGATAAGTACAAGCACCCTGCAGTGGCAACTCCACCGGTGCGTGAAATAGTAAGTGCCGAAGCATAAACGAGCAGACTGATCTAAAAAAATCAGCCGGGATTGCCTTAAAAAAGCAATTCCGGCTTTTTATATCAGATCAGAGCCTCAAATGCTTATTCAAACAAACCGTCTTCGCTGACTTGTTTCATCGGCATGGGTTGTTCGCAGGAGCTTTCGAGCATGATCTTTCTGCCTTCACAACTGGACTTTTCAAACGCAAGCATTATTTCCAGAACATGCAGTGAAAGTTCTCCGCTGACTCTGGTCTTGCGGCCGGTAAGGATACCTTCGATCATATCCGCCGCCCCGATACTGCGGGCATCGGTGTTGTAATCAAAGGCACTGGGCACTTCCTGCCAGTTTTCATACCCCGGACGGAAAACTTTGATAAAGCCGCCGAAAAAGTTGGGGTTGTGCATATTGAGCGAACCTTTGGTGCCGTACAACTCAATATACGGGTGCGTGCCGCGCCACACATCGTAACTGGCGATCACCGTGATCTGGGCTCCGCTGGCAAACTCAATTATGCCGCTCTGGAAAGTCGGAACTTCCACCGGGTAAACATGAGGAACCGTTTCCGGGCCGCCCACCCGCGTTTCGGTACCTTTGGTGACCGATGCGGTAACTGCCACGGCAGGCCCCAGCACATTCACCAGTTGCGTAATAAAGTAAGGTGCATAATCCAGCATCGGGCCGGCACCTTTTTTGTAAAATGCCGCCGCATGGGGCCAACTTTCCGGGCCGCGGCTGGTGAACATGGCAGTTCCGGCAAAGACCTTGCCGATCCAGCCTTCGTCAACGAGTTTACGCACTGTCTGCGGGCCACCGCCGAGGAAGGTATCCGGAGCGGCGGCTATCTGCAAACCTTTGCTCTTTGCCAATGCCATAAGTTCACGGGCTTCTTCCATTGAGCCGCAAAGAGGTTTTTCGCTGTAAACATGTTTGCCGCACTCCAAAGCTCTTTTGCTCACGGCATAATGAGCCTGCTGGGGGGTCAGATTCAGGATCAGTTCAACTTCAGGATCAGTGTAAATATCTTCAACATTTTTCACCGGGATACCATATTCGGCACCCTGTTTGACTGCTGACTCCTCCCGTAGATCGCCGCAGCATATTATATCCATCTGTTTGAAGCGTTTAGCGGCTTTGAAATACCAGTCGGAGATCATGCCGCAACCGATGACCCCGATTTTCATAGAAGTTTTGCTCATAATGATTTTTCCAGTTCCAGAAGTTTACCGGTAATAAAGCGGACAATGTTTTTCTTGAACTTGGGCCGCAGCATACCGGGGCCGAACCAGACTTCATAAAAGCCGAAAGCTCCGAAGTCATCGCAGGAAAAAACGCTCGGATACATGTCGAACATCTCTTCGGTCGGATAATAGCCCGCATCGCCATTGGCTACTGATACAGCGATCGGGAACTTGTTGACCGATTCAGAACGCAACTCTTCGCCCACAGCCAGGAACGGTTCGCCGGGAATGGCAAAAAAGCTCAAATCGCCCATCTTCAAAACCTGAAGATCGCGGATCACGCGGAAATCATGCCCGCGTTCTTTAAGCACCGCCATTTCGGTCATACGGTCGTGGATAAACTCCAGCAATTTGGCATGTTCGGGAGCTTTTTCGATTTTAGCAAAGAGTTTTCCGGCAATGTCGCGGTATTCGGCGGCATCCACCGGTTCAGTGGGGAACTCATACGCCTTCAGATTGGCACGGATGTCGTCAAGACTGATTTCTTCGCACTTGTTGTAATCATTTTCCAAGTCATCCACATAGCTTGTACCGATCCATTCCAGATTCAAATGGCGTTCTTCAGCTTTGGGATGACTCCAGATAACATTCACATCGCCCGCAGTACCATAGAGGAAAATCGGTATTTCGGCAAGTTTGCGATCTTTGATCTTGCTGTTGGCATTGCCCATCCAGTCCGCAGAAACATAATGCTGGGCTCCGAAAACCACGCCGTGCATAGCGTGATTGTGCAGCAGAGCTTTGACCGAACCATCTTTGCGGACAAACTTTACAAATCTGATTTCCGGATCGGTATGCTGATCTTTGCCCATGGTGCGGCGGCTGCCGAGCTGTTTGCGGATGGCGGCTTTGCCTGCCAGAGCTGTAACGGCTTCTTCATTCCGGATCGCTTCGCCGACGGTCTTTTTGATGGTGTTCCGCCAGATTTCGTAAAATTCAGGACTCACTTCGCCGTAACCGACATCACAGCACGAAATACATGATCCGGAGTGCGTATGAGTACCCATGATCATAACTGATTCCGGATAAAGGGCATACATTTCGGCAAGTTCGGCACGCAACAGGCGGCACTGCACCTGTCCCACGCACAATATATCGCAAACCACTATGACATTACGCCGTTCACCGTTGTTGACCGTCAGCACCCGGCAGTAGAGATTATCCAATACACCCCAGTTGCGGCGGCCGCGGAACGGACCGTAACCGCCCAATTCAGCAAAAAGCGGTACTTCCAGAATATTTTCGGCGGCACCGATCAAAACTTTACTCATTTTCCATACTCCTGCATGACTTTGCGGAAACATTCCACGAGTTTTTCGCACATACTGCGTTCACCATCGACCCAGCGGATGTCGGCAAGCATGATCTTGTTGTAAATAATATCTTCCACAACCTTGCTGCTTTCCACGCGGTAACGGTCGGGCGACACCTGGAACAGACGCTGTTTGAAGGTCGGCTGTCCCCAACCGGCAAAGACTTCAACGGCACCTTCGGCATTGACTGCGGCAAGCACATCATCGCGGGTCTTGCCGTCTTTGAGCATTGCCGGATCAACGGTTATACCGAATACATAATACTGCTGACGGGTGGCACAGCGGCCGGGTTTCTGCGTGGCAATACCGGGGATCTTGTTGAGTTCGGCGTGCAGATAATCGGCGTTGGCGGCACGGCGGAGGCTGTCGGCATCAAGTCTGGCGAGCTGATCGGCAAGGATCACGGCCTGAAATTCAGTGGCACGGTAGTTGCGGCAATCCAGATCCACCGGCGGCAGAACCGCCGCCTGACCGCGTTTGGAACCCAACTGATAACCGATGTGCGAAAATCTGCCGATACGGTCAAAAAGTTCTTCATCGTCAGTGATACATTCACCGCCTTCGCCGCCGGTCATGATCTTGCTCTGCTGGAAGCTGAATGAACCGACATCACCGAACGAACCCAGACCTTTGCCGTTCCACATACCGCCGTGGGCATGGGCACAATCTTCCACGACTTTGATACCATGCTTTCCGGCAATGGCAACGATCTTGTCAATATCCGCCATAGAACCAAAGAGATGCACCGGTATCACCGCCTTGGTGCGGGGCGTGATAGCCGCTTCAAACGCCGCCGGGTCCATACAGAAAGTATCTGCTTCGCCATCCACAAAAACCGGAGTAGCACCCACATACAAGGGAGCCATACCCGTGGCCATCCAAGTCCAGCTCGGCACAATGACTTCGTCGCCGGGGCCGACGCCGAGTGCTTTAAGGCTGGCTTCGAGCGTAACGGTGCCGTTGACCATGAAAGTACCATATTTTGCACCATGATATTTGGCAAAATCTTCGGCAAATTTCAACTCATTAGCTCCGTAGAAACTCCACTTGTGACTCATGTAAACTTCCACAAGTTTACCGGCAACTTCGGGGTAAACAGGAGGCCAGATGTCAAATTTCACGGGTTCGGCAAAGACTTTGCTGCCGCCATCAATAGCGAGTTTGCTCATAATCATTCTCCTTTTTGAGATGTTTAAAAAAGTGTTTGGGAAGAAATATACACAAAAACCGACATTTTTCAATATATAATTGTGCATAAAAATATATAAAAAGCGACTTTTTTATCAATCAGCCGCACAAAAAGCGATAAAAAAGTGTAAAACAACATTGCATAAAAAGCCAAGCACTGCACCTCCGCATACTTTCCTGTTCCAGCCATGCGGTTTTTATGTGTTTTTTATACCTATTTGATTTGCATTTTATTTAAATGAGTGTTATACTCTTCGCATACATTTAAATTACATCAATAACGGGAAAGGTTTTATCATGCGTGTATTTATAATGACAGATCTGGAAGGGCCTTGCGGCGTCAACGGCAGACCGGCATCCGGCAGTCCCGGCAATCAGATCATCAATCCGGAAACAGCCAAAAAAGCTCTGACCAACGAAGTAAATGCCTGTATTGAAGGTCTGGTCGCCGCCGGAGCTGACAGCGTTACCGTGGTCGATGGCCATGGCGGCAGTAACTCCATTGATATTTTTGCCTTGCATCCGGCGGCGGAACTCGTGCAGTACGGCGGCACATTTTATTATGCCTATCCCGAAGGCAAATACGATGCGGCAATACAGATCGGGGCACACTCCATGCAGAATTCCGGCGGCTTTCTCTGCCACACCTTCAACAGCCACGGTACCAGCGAAATGCGTCTGAACGGCACTCCCATCGGGGAAATCGGTGTTGAAACCTACATTTGTGCCTATTTCGGTATTCCCATGGTGCTGGTTTCCGGCGACGAATGTGCCTGTGCCGAAGCCCGGGCATTGATCGGCAATGAAGTGGAAACTGTTGCCACCAAAGAAGCCTACAACCGCTATTCCGCAAGAAATTATTCGCCGGAAAAAGTCTATGCCGAACTGCGGGAAAAATCCAAACGGGCTTTAGAACGCCGTAACGAAATACCCATTGTAAAAATCCCCGAAAATATCATTCTTGAACATGAAGTTATGTGCCCCAATACCGCCGACGGAGCCGAAGGTGCGGGGGCAGAACGGTTGAGTTTCAACACCGTCCGTTATACCGGCAGTGATTTCATGCGTCTGTGGCTGGGCAGATATATGTCACCGGAAGCAGTGGAAGCTCATTACGGAAAATTCCTTAAATATAGTTAATGTCCCAAATTTTGTGATGGGACGAGTTGTTTGACAAAAGTGCATCTGACCTTTATTTTTTAGTAACCTAACAAAAAAAATAAAGGAAGGATCAGATGCGTAATAAAATTACTATGGAA
>SUVS01000051.1 GCA_015061885.1 Lentisphaerota bacterium | reverse complement strand
ATTTAATATGGGAATGGAAATGAAAACAGCGTTGGATAAATTTTATCAGGTATTTGATAATCCGAAAAAGGATGACGTGTTTTTTGACTACGATGGTTTGTCTTATCAATTGAGTTCTTGCTGTTATATTTTTACTTGGAGAACTGAAGACGGTGAAGATGAACAAGAATATGGTTTTGATGAACATGGTAAGGAACTCGCGGAAGCTGTCCTGAACGCAAAAGTCAACCAGACTCGCGATAAAACCATCCGGGAAATTCTGTCTGAATTGCCGCCGGAAGCATTATCGCTTGGCTGAAAGGATCTAATATGGGAATGGTAACTGCTCTTGATAAATTTTATGAGTATTTTGATAAGCCTTGCACTGACAATGTGTGCTTTGAACATGGACAAATACACTATATGTTGTGTTACTGTGGACGTTTTATCATTACAGAAGATCTTGAAACAGAAGATGAAAGAGAATATTGTTTCGGTGAGGACGGCAAAGAACTTATCGAAGCAATGCTTGACTCTAAAGTGAATCAAACTAACGACAAATCCATTCGGGAAATACTGTTGGAACTCCCTCCGGAAAAATTACTGGTATAATTAAGGATTTGATATGGATATGGAAGTAAAAACTGCGTTGGATAAATTTTATGAGTGCTTTGAAAATCCTGAAAAAGATGATGTATTTTTTGATTATGATGGCTTGCGTTATCAATTAAGTTGTTGCGGTTATATTTTTACAGAAAGAACAGAAGATTGCGAAGATGAACAAGAATACGGTTTTGATGAACATGGGAAAGAACTTGCAGAAGCGATCCTCGATTCCATAGTAAATCAAAATCGTGATAAAACAATCCGGGAAATACTTTCGGAATTGCCCCCAGAAGCAATCTGGCTGGGGTGAAAGGATTTAATATGGGAATGGTAACTGCTCTTGATAAATTTTATGCAAATATAGAAAAAAACGATACAGATAATTTGATGTTTGATTATGACGGCTTGAATTATATGATCAGCTATTGGGGAAGATATATTATCACAGAAGATCTTGTAACCGGGGATGAAATGGAATATTGTATTGCTGGCGACAACAGAGAATTTGTTGAAGCAGTTTTAGATTCCAAAGTAAATCAGACTCGTGATAAATCAATCCGGGAAATGCTGTTGGAACTTCCTCCGGAAAAATTACTGGTATAATTAAGGATTTAATATGGATATGGAAGTAAAAACTGCGTTAGACAAATTTTATGCAGTATTTGATAATTCAGAAATGGATGATGTATTTTTCGAGTATAATGGATTGAGTTATCAATTGAGTTCTTGCTGTTATATTTTTACTTGGAGAACTGAAGACGGTGAAGATGAACAAGAATATGGTTTTGATGAACGCTGAAAAAAGCTTTAGCTGCAAGTAAAAATAAACCTCTTGCATTATATTAAAGACAGGTTCCGCAACTGTCTTATTTGCAAATGTTATTGAAAGCTGTATATTATGAAATCAGCACTTGCAATCTGGAGATTTTATTATGAATAAACGCAAAAAAGTATTGATCATATCCACAACCCGGCGAAAAAACGGTAATTCTGCTGTCCTTGCTCAAGAGTTTGCACGGGGTGCCCGTGACGCTGGCCATGAGGTGGAGTATGTATCACTTGCCGATAAAAGCATCAATTTCTGTATCGGGTGTTTTGCGTGTACTGCAACTGAAAAATGTTTTATGAATGATGATGCTTCAGCAACCGTTGAAAAAATGAGGTATGCCGATGTTGTTGTATTTGCCACTCCGATTTATTCCAATCAGATGTGCGGCTCTATGAAAACCTTGCTCGACCGCACCAATCCGATTTATCCGGTTAATTACTGTTTCCGCGAAATATACTTGCTGACCACTGCGGCAGTGGATGATGAAAAAGTGCCGGATGGAGCTGTAACTGGGATTCAGAACTGGATCGACTGCTTCAGCAAGTCAGAATTAAAGGGCGTGATCCGCGGTGTCGGTATAAACGCCATTGGAGAAGCTGAAAAGCATCCGGAGCTCCTCGCAAAAACCTACGAGATGGGAAAAAATGTATGAATATTGAAAAAATTGCCTGTCAGAATCAGGCAAAAGCCCAACTTGTCATCGAGCAAAGCAGTATCCGGCAGGCGTGGGAAGCTATTGGGGCAACCGTTAATCAGGTTGGTTCGCTGGCAATGGGTTTACTTATGAAGCACCGGGATATTGATTTTCATATTTATACAGAAAAACTGGATATTGCCGAAAGTTTCAAAGTAATTCAAAAAATTTGCCTCAATCCCGCCGTCAAGCGTATGGAATACCGCAATCTTGCTGATACGGCAGAAGCCTGTCTTGAGTGGCATATATGGTACCTTTTCGGCGGTGAAGAATGGCAAATCGACATGATACAGATATTGAAAGGTTCGCAGTTTGACGGCTATTTTGAACATGTTGCCCAACGCATCGAGTCAGTAATCACACCGGAACAGCGGCAAACCATCCTTGAGTTGAAGTACCTTACGCCCGATAATGAGCATATTATGGGTATAGAATATTATCAGGCGGTGATTGCCGACGGAGTACGCTCTTATCCGGAGTTTATCCGGTGGCGGAAAAATCATCCGGCAAATGGAATTGTAACCTGGTGTCCGTAAATATATATGGAGCAGCAATCAATGGGAACAGATTTTTCAAACTTAAAAAAATTTGCCTTGCGAACGGTCGATATTGAACAGCTTGAACTCAACATCAATCATAAAATCCAGGCGTCAGCCAACGCACAAACAGCAACAGTCACGATCCGCCGGTGCAATGCAAGCGATATACCGTCAGTGGTGGAAATGATGGCGGCGATCGGTATTCCGATAACTGCTGATAATGTTCTGCCGTTGATCAATTTCGGCGAACTCTGGTGTTGTGATAACGATGGCGTGATTGCCGGTACCGGCGGCTGGCTGCCCCACGGCGATAACTGTGTCTGGGTGGCAATGATAATGACTCATCCGCAATGGCGGAATCTCTCCATTGGCAGTACGCTTACCCGGCTGGTTCTGGAACGCACGGCAAACTGTCCGGTACGGATGCTCGACGCATCCGGCATGGGCGAACCGATCTACCGCCGCCTCGGCTTTGTGGAGTGCGGCAAGGTGCATTTGTTTGAAGTGCCGCCTGACAGCTTTACCGAACCACGCTTCAGTTGGCGACCGATGAACACAAGTGACTTCCCATTGCCGGGAACGGATGAAAAAGATCCTGCCCACCGGTTTATTTTTGACAACCACAGCGATTTCTGCCAAGTAATGGAAAAGTCCGGACATATTGCGGCATGGTTTTTGGGGCGGAAAAAAGGCAACAGTGTTCATATCGGACAAATTTATGCCGCAGATGATCTGACAGCACTCGATGCACTCCATGCGGCACAGCAAATGCTTGACGGGCAAAAGTTTACGGTGGCGATTTTTCCTGTTTCAGAAAAAATTTTCACCGCAGTTGCCAATGCCGGAGCAACACTGATAAACATCCATACAAGAATGTATCTGGCAGAACAGCCGATAGAACCGGCAAAAGCAGGAATCCAAAGTTCAGCCGGCCCGGATTTCGGCTGATTGTAAACGAGAGGTTTGAATATTTATGAATCTTGAACTGAAAAAAATACCGTTGAAAGAAATTGATTTTTTTCAGCAGAAAATGGTGGAGTCTTTTCAAAGCGGTGTAATGGAGCGTTTCGGCGATTTATCGGCAGCCCCGATCCCGCCGGAAGATGATTTGTCCCGTTGCAGTCAGAATATAAACTGTGATCTCTGGGCTATTGTGCTTGATGGAGTTCCTGCCGGAGCCGCTGTGATTGAGAAAAACGGAGAAACAGGCAGATATTCGCTTGACCTGCTCTTTATTTTCAAAGAATTTATCAATAAAAAAATCGGATCAAAAAGTTGGCTGCTTATTGAATCAGCTTACCCGGAAGCCAAAGTATGGGAAACTCATACTCCCTATTTTGAGCGGCGGAACATACATTTTTATATAAACAGATGCGGTTTCAAAATTGTAGAGTTTTTTAACGAAGTTCACCGGGAAGAACACGATTTGACGGACGAATTTAAGGATATAAACACTTCCGGCTTCTTCCGTTTTGAAAAAGTTATGAGCTGAAAAAGCGGCAATATTTCTCCTGGTGCCTGTGGGCAATTCAGTTCTGCATCAGCTTGCGGGCTTCTCTCACACAAGCCTGGATAAAATCGCCTTTTGCTTCGGTGTAGGCATCGCGGTTGTGTTTGAAGCGTTTTTGTAATTCGATTTTCAATTGGGCATATTCCTGCACCATGTCCGGATTCTTTTTCAGATATTCACAGAAAATCACTTCATCATAATCGCCGGGATAACGGATGTGCAGATGAAATACTTTTTCGGCAAAACCCAGCGGCGTATAGCCTTTGCATAAATCAAGGCGATATTCCCCCTGAACGCTTTCCGCCATAACCGTATATCCGCACGCTACGGCAATTTGCCGGATCGTTTGGGGAGATGTTCCGGCGGCGACTTCCAGCAAAATATCCACGGTCGGCTTGGCAAGCAAGCCTTTTACTGCGGTACTGCCGATGTGATTTGTTCTAACCAGATAAGAGCCGAATTGCCTGGTCAGCAGTTCTTTTTCGGTTTCGTAGTGATTTTTCCAATCCGGATCGTGTTCGGCAAGAATGATGGGAAAAAGCTGCCACAATTCTTCCAGTGTCATTTCGGACAAAGGTTTGCAGTTTCTGAATTTTTCCATTGCGATAATACCTTCAGCGTCCGGTTCAGTGCCGTTTTTCGGCATATAACCCATTTTTTCATAGAACTTTACGGCAGTTGCGGAAGATGGTATTTCTATACGGTTTGCCCGCAGAAAGTATTCATCACTTTCCAGAGCTTTGATGATGGCTGTTCCAACGCCCTGCCCGATATATTCCGGCAGAATATAAATGGTCAGCAGAATACTTTCGGTCAGACTGCCCCAATAGGGAGCTATGGAACCGGTACCGATCACTTCATCCAATGCAACGGCAACATACATGTGAGCTGAAATTGCCTGACTTTGGATTTTTTCAAGCGTAAAGTATTTGCAGTATTCTTCAATAAGTTCAGGTGGATAATCTTTGATGTTGATTTCCCGCAAGCCGCGATGAATGATATTCTGAACCGCCCCGGCATCGGATTCGACAAACCGGCGTATGGTAATTTTGTCTTTCATAACACACCTGATGAGTGTAAAACTTTATTTTAATTTGCCGGACAAAGGTTATGCCTTTGGCGACTTTTGAGGAGTTTTTTTAATTGCCTCTACCTTAATTCAGCTAATATTTCGGATGCGTTGGTATCGGGCTTTACTTTGGGCATTATCTTGCTTATCATGCCGTTTTCGTCGATGATGAATGTGGTACGAACCACGCCCATGGAGACTTTGCCGTACAGCTTTTTTTCCTGCCATACGCCGTAGGCTTTTATGGCAGTAAGTTCAGGATCTGACAGTAATACAAACGGCAGATCGTATTTTTCTGCAAACTTGCGGTGGCTGGCAGTTGAATCTTTGCTGATGCCGATCACGGCTATATCACGGCTTTTGAATTCTTCATAGTTTTCCGCAAAAGCACACGCCTGACGGGTACAACCGGGAGTGTTGTCTTTAGGGTAAAAGTACAATACAACCTTTTTTCCCCGGAAATCCTTTAATGAAACCATTTTGCCATTGGCATCTGCCAGAGTAAACTCCGGTGCGGCATCAGCAACTTTCAACATATCATTCATCCTTTTTTACGCTTTTTCACGCAAGCGGTAATAGTGGCTTACGAGCATATCTTCGGGTATATCAAAGCCGTGTGTTCCACGGTTTTCTTCCACCAGATGTCCGCCGTGATCCGGCACAAAAACCAGCATCCGGTTCTGATCCTTGTAATATTGATCCATGGCAGAAGATAATTGTTCAAAACGATCGGCAGCAAGATAAGCCTGTTCGGTACATTCCGGCGAGAAACAGCCGGTTTTGTGCTGCAAAGCATCATATCCGGTCATGTAACTTACGATCAGATCGTAGTTATTTTTTTCGATCAGCTCCATGGTGCAGGCAAAACTCTGTTCATCGGTGCGGAATGAGTAATAATCCACATTGCGTTTGCGGAAAATCATATCTATGCTGCAGACATTTACCGATACAACAGCAACATTTTTTCCGGCTCTGGCCATCACATCAAAAAGCGTTTCCACTTCCAGCACAGGTTTTTCGTATTTCTGGATACCGTGTACACAAGGGGCGGCTCCGGAAAAGATCGTGCCGTAACAAACCGGCGTAACGCTGGGCATTACTGCCACCGAAGGTATGCGGAACGGAGCGACTTTTTCGATGCGTTCAAAGACTTCCGGAAAGTGTTCCCGCTGATGTTCGCCCATGGCATCACAGCAGAAAAGCACCACTTTTTCCATAGCTTTTTCGCCCATAGTGCGAACCGCCTGATCCACAATGGGAGCAACAGCCACGGCACCGCAAACATCCGGCTCCGGCACCCCGAACAATTCACAAACTGTCGGCGTAAGATCACCGATAGAGTAATTGCGATCATATTTTTTGCGGAATTCATTCAAAACAACAGCAGATTTTTCTTTCATAAAAAAAGACCTTTCCTTCTTAATCAAGATATTTCAATCAACAGAACTTACAATAGCACCTGTTCATAAACTTTTCAACTCCATACGGGATATTGTACGGAAAAAAACTGTAAAATCTGCTGAATACAATATCAACTCCGGTACAGCCGCCGGCAGTCTTTATCGTTCCAGCCGTTCCAGACGGCGGTTCATATCGCACATGCGGCGGTCGCAATCGTGGTAATGCACCCGTGAATTTATATCTTTACGGAGTTGCCGCAATTCCCATGCCACCCAGCCGAGAATGGCGGCACTGATTATCTGCATCCAGCTCTCACTCATTATTGCCGCCTTTCTGATTTTTCAAGTAGGAGTTACGCCATGCGGTTCTGCCGAAACGGGCAGTCAGAGTTGCCGCTGTATTGATCTTCCAATAAGCATACCATGCCACCGGATTGACAAAACGCAGTTTTCCGTAATTGTACTGCCACACCAGACGCAAATTGGCAGAAAATTCGGCATCGGCGGCCTTGCGGGTCAATTCTCTGCCGTCGGAAAATTCGTATCGGACATCATGGATCGCCGCCGGAACCGGATATTTCCGGAAAATCCAATTCAGTACTTTCCGCACTTCTTCATCCCAGTTTTCCGGCCCGTAACCGTTGGCGATGGCGGCGAGTTCGCCGGCGGTCATTTCCACAAAAATTGCCGGGTATTTTAATTTAAATTTTGCCGCATCACGCTGAAACGCCGCCGCTTCGATACTTGAATACATAAAAAAACCTCCTTGTTTGCAATGTGCAAAAAAGAGGTTTTTGTCAACATTATTATCACATTCAACGCAATGCTGCCGGAGGTGCGAGTATTTCGCTTATCACCAATGCTTCAGTACGGTTGTTGCGGATAAGCTCTGCCCAACTGCCGGGATCCGGCTGGTTCTCATCGTCATCGGACTCATTATTTTGAGCGTATATAGCAGAACTTTCTTCCGCCATGCTTGATTGATTGACCGCTTGAGCTTTTGCCGCCATTTCGGCGATCATCCGCTGATTTTCCAGCAAAGCGGCATCCCGTTCCGCCTGGGCTTGAAGGATTGCATTTTCACTGGCAGCCTTTTGCAGCTTTGCCTGTTCATAGGCATATTGCAGTTCAGGATCGGAGTCTATCATTTCCCGAAGCTCCGGATCGCTGTCGGCTTTTTCGAGAAATTCATCCCATGACAGCTGTGTTTCCGTTTCCGGTTCCGACTCCGGATCGCGTTTTTTCACCGAAGAAAAAATCTTGATCGCTATACCGGCAATAATAATTATTATGGTTATGATGTCTTCCATAAAACCACCATCCACTCTGGCTTACTTCCGCTGTTTGTCGCCTCCGGCGATGGCTTGACGCATGTCGGTATCGGCAATGACATTTTTCATCTTGTAGTAGTCAAGAATGGAAAGTTTACCACCGGCGAGAGCCTCGGAGATCGCCATAGGCACTTCCGACTCGGCTTGCACCAGATTGGCTTCCATCTCGCGGATCTTTGCCTTCATTTCCTGCTCGGCGGCGATTGCCATGGCACGGCGTTCTTCGGCTTTGGCCTGGGCAATATCTTTATCGGCATTGGCTTGAGCCATCTGCAATTCGGCACCGATATTTTTGCCGACATCCACATCAGCTATATCTATGGAAAGGATTTCAAACGCCGTCCCGGAATCCAGACCTTTGGCAAGCACGGTTTTGGAAATACGGTCGGGATTTTCCAATATATCGGTATGGCTTTCGGCAGAACCGATGGTCGTAACGATACCTTCGCCCACGCGGGCAAGCACCGTTTCCTCCCCTGCTCCGCCGACCAGACGGTCGATATTGGCACGCAAAGTTACGCGGGCGATCGCCTGAAGCTGGATACCGTTTTTTGCCATAGCTGTTACACAAGGAGTTTCAATAACCTTGGGGTTTACGCTCATTTTCACCGCTTCAAGCACATTACGCCCGGCAAGGTCAATGGCAGTTGCCCGCTGAAACGAAAGCGAAATCGCCGCTTTATCTGCCGCCACCAGTGCGTGAACCACGCGGAAAACATTCCCGCCGGCAAGGTAATGAGCCTCCAGCGATTGCGAGTCAACTTCGATCCCGGCTTTTTTGCTCTGGATCATAGCGTTGAGAATGATTGCCGGAGGTACCCTCCGCAAACGCATACCCACCAGCGAAAAAATACTTATCCGCACTCCGGAAAACACTGCCGCGATCCAGAGCGGAATCGGAATAACTACGACAAAAAGCACCAATACAGCAATCAGAATTATCAATGCCGCAACCAGTGCCGCCACTGTTACGTTGTTGATCGCCGTTGCCAACAGAAAATTATTCACTGAACAATTCATTATCAAAAATTCTCCTGAACCAATAGTTATCATGCTTCTTTATTTTCAAATCTGCCTTCGCGGAAAGCCTGTGCCAGAGCCAGCGGCACTTGAGCTTCCATAGCAATAAGCTGGGCACGCATTTCGCTGATACGGGCTTTCATTTCCTGTTCGCTTGCCACTGCCATGGCACGGCGTTCTTCGGCTTTGGCCTGGGCGATGTTTTTATCGGCATTGGCCTGATCGGTCTGCAGCTGGGCACCGATATTTTTGCCGATATTCACATCGGCTATATCAATGGAAAGAATTTCAAACGCTGTCCCGGAATCCAACCCTTTGGCAAGCACCACTTTGGAGATCTGATCCGGATTTTCCAGCACCTTTTTGTGGTGATCGGTCGAACCGATGGTCGTAACGATACCCTCGCCGACACGGGCAAGGATGGTTTCTTCGCCTGCCCCGCCGATCAACCGGTCAAGATTTGTCCGTACCGTTACGCGGGCGATGGCTTTGACCTGAATACCGTCTTTGGCAACGGCGGCTACTTCAGGTGTTTCAATAACTTTGGGGTTGACGCTCATTTTTACGGCTTCAAGCACATCGCGTCCGGCAAGGTCAATAGCAGTTGCCCGCTGTACCGAAAGATCCATATTTGCTTTGTCTGCCGCCACCAGTGCCGCCACTACTCGTGATACATTACCACCGGCAAGATAGTGGGCTTCCAAGGTATCGGCTCTTACATCTATACCGGCTTTTCGAACCTGTATAAGAGCATCCACGATCTCTGCCGGAGGAACCCGCCGCAAACGCATCCCAACCAGAGATAATATACCGACCGGCACCCCGGAAAACATGGCGGCTATCCAGTGCCGCACCGGAATCATATAAATAATCAGACAAAAAACGATCACTGCCAATACCAGCAGTACCAGCAAACCGATGAAACCCAAACTGCCGCTGGCGGCAGTTGCCAGCAAGATACTTGAACTCATAAAAGACTCTCTCTTTCTTTTAGTTTTTTATTTTTTTTGCCATTGTAAGGATATGGCAGAAAATCCGTTGAAAAATCATCATCACCGCCACATAAAGCTTGTGCAACAGTATGAACATAATGGAAATTATCCGAACTTACGGTGTGCAAAAACAGCATCAGCGAAATATATTTCAAAAGATTGCCGGAATCATTCCATCTTATATCCAATGCCTGACCGTTCATCTCTTCCGGCACCCAGTTGTTTGCCGGAGCAATAAATCTGCCATCCGGCGTACATACTGCAAACATATCATCGAGCCGCACCAGAGCTACCTTTATTTTTGCATGAACTCCGATGAGTTTCGCCAGCAGACAGAGCATTATATCAGAACCCATCCGGTCATTCAAAACAGATCCGATGCAGTAATCTTCCGGTACAGGCTTATCCTCCGGCATGGTCATGGTAAAATTGTTCCGTGCCATAAATGTGCCAATATCATCAATCGTTTCGATATTGTTGTTACAGGCGATCCTCACAAACATTTCCACCATCGAATAAACAACTTCAGGCACATCCCGTTCATGGTAAAGCAAATGCAGTTCCGTCAGAGCCTCTACAACTTTTACCGGCGACGTGATTTTCTTTGCAAACTCACGCCGCCGTTTGCGGAGAATTATGATCGTTTCCAGCTGCTGAACGCGTTTACGCAATACTTTATTGTCCGATTCCTGCAATTCAGCCAGCAGAACCATGAGTTCTGACTCGTTTTTGAGCAGTTCACTCATTACAGTTACGGCTATATTATCATCAGGGTCGTCCAATAACGACAACAGACTTTGTAATTTACTCCGGTTCATGGCAAAAGTCATTTCTTGAAACTGTTTTCAGTACCGTTGCACAAACGCTTGATATTACTGCGGTGCGTCCAGACCGCCACCACCGCCAGCAAAAAGAAAAATATCACCACCGCCCATCCCGGGAATGCCGCAACTTTGAGCCATGCCAGCACAACAGTCCAGACCGGCAGAGCTATCGCCCCGAGAATACTGCCCAGCGATACATAACCTGATACTTTGAATATCACCAGCCAGGTAAGAAAAGCCGCCAGTGCCGGTAACGGAGCAACTGCCGCCACTCCGCCGACAGCGGTGGCAATACCTTTGCCGCCTTTGAATCCGAGAAAACATGTAAACATGTGCCCCATAACCACCGAAAAAATCATAAAAAGTTCACCCGCTCCCCACGCCGGAGCGGCAATTATACCTTTGGCGACCAAGAGTTTAAGGATCAGCACCGGCAACAGACCTTTGCAGAAATCCAGAGCAAAACATATTTTGCCCGCCAGCGGACTGACCGCTCTTGTAACATTAGTTGCTCCGATATTGCCGGAACCGACCGTGCGTATATCTATACCCTTGAGTTTACCGATAATAAAACCGAAAGGAACCGAACCGATCAGATAACCGGCCACTGCAATCGAAGCAAAAATCGTTATTTGCTCAATAATATTCATGATTTCACCTTGTATTTTTATTTTTTTTGCGTATTGTAATGTAATACAATATTACACAATATGCTTTTTTGCAAATGAAAGAACCAAACTAAATGAGTGATTTTTATGCTGACCTGATCGTGGCATCCGGCGAACACTGTGCCGATATGCTTTATATAACCCGGTTGAATCTGCCGGATAACTTTATCTATCTGGGGCTGCCCGGCAAAAAAATCGCCATCGTTTCCGATTTGGAGTATGACAGATCGTGTGCCATTGCTCCCGATTATCTGACAGTACGCAATCAGAATGAGTTCGGTTCTCCGTGCAGGGCGTTTGAACTTATCAAACGCTTGCAGAAAGCCTATGATATTACCGGATTCCGCATACCTTACGATTTTCCGGCAGGGCTTGCGGCACAACTGCATAAAGAAAATATAAAATGCACCGTTTCAGAAAAAAGTTTTTTCCCGGAACGCAGTATCAAAAGTGATTACGAAATAAACTGTATAAAAGCGGCAATGGCTGTCAACGAAAAAGCCATGCTCAAAGCATTTGAAGCTATCGGCAGTTGCTCCATTGCCAACGATAAAAGCCTGATTTATCAGAATGAACCCTTTACCAGCGAAAAACTCCGCAGTATCATCGACAGTACCCTTGCCGCCAACGATGCCGTCGGGGCTGGAACCATTGCCGCCGGCGGCGTGCAGAGCAGTATGCCGCACAGCCGGGGCGAAGGCGTGCTTTATGCTGATACCCCGATAGTTATAGATGTTTTTCCACGCATGAACGCTACCGGTTATTACGGTGATTTGACCCGTACAGTAGTAAAAGGCAAAGCCCCGGAAATCGTTAAAAAAGCCTTTGATGCAGTAAAAACTGTCCGCGACGAATGTAAGGAGTTGGTAAAAGCCGGTGTTGCCGGTTCAGTGCCTTACGATCACGCCTTGCGGAGATTGGCTGAACTCGGGTTCCCCACCGGCAGTAATGAAAAAGGTTTTTACGGATTTTTTCACGGTTTGGGTCACGGTGTAGGGCTGGAAATCCACGAAGAACCCCGCTTATCGCGCAATGTAAAACATCTGCTCCAAGCCGGCGAAGTCGTAACCATCGAGCCGGGGGTATATTACCCGGAATGGGGCGGCATCAGGCTGGAAGATATGGCAGTCGTGCGGGAAAACCACTGCGAGTGTTTAACTGAAATCGAAACCTTCCTTGAGATAGAATAACCATGTTTTACACAGGCAAAAAAGTAGTTGTTGCCCTCTCCGGCGGCGTGGATTCATGTGCGGCGGCTTTACTGGCAAAAAATGCCGGTTGCGAAGTCATCGCCGCCACGCTTGATCTTGCCCCCGCTGAAGCGGAATGGAAAGCGGCATGGGGTTGCGGCGGCGAAGATAAAAGCATCGTGAAAAATGTTGCAGAGCAGCTGGGTATAAAGCATGTATTCATCAACGGGGCAAAAGCCTTTGAAGAAAAGGTCTTGAAGAACTGTTTTGAGGTTTACAAAAGCGGCAAAACGCCCAATCCGTGCGTACTGTGCAATCCGCAGATCAAATTCGGCTTGCTTGCAGAATATGCCAGAAGTATCGGAGCGGCGGCTCTGCTGACGGGGCATTACGCCAAATTTTCGCCGGATAAACTCATAGTACGCGGCGATGATCCCCGGAAAGATCAGAGTTATTTTCTCTACCGTTTGGAGCGGTCTTTGCTCGATTTTATTGATTTCCCCGTAGGCACATTGCAGAAAGCTCAAGTCCGGGAAATGGTTGCCGCTGAAAATATAAGCGTGGCAAGCCGCCCGGACAGTCAGGATGCGTGTTTTGTTTTTCCCGGCGAAACCTTTGCCGATACCCTGTTCCGCCGGTTCCACGGCAAGGGTTCCGGCGGCAGCTTCATCTATCAAGGCAGGATCGTCGGCAGGCACCAGGGCATCCACCGCTGTACCATCGGTCAACGCAAAGGTTTGAATGTGGCATTGGGAGTTCCGGCGTATGTAAAAAGTATTGATGCAGAAAGTTGCGATGTGGAACTTGTGACCGACCAGACCTTGCTGGAACGCGATGAGTTTGTGATAAACAATGTGAATTTCCAGACCGTTGATATACCTCCGGAAACTGAAGTTTTGCAAATCCAGATACGCTACCGTACCCCGCCGGCTCCAGGCAGAATAATAAAAACCGCCCCCGGTCAGTACAAAATAGTTTTGCAGAATCCGATGCGGGCGATAACGCCGGGGCAGTCTGCGGTAATATACCGGGACAACACCCTCCTCGGCGGCGGCATCATTGAATAAAAATCCGCCGGATATATCAACAGCGGCATTTTATATATAATATAGCGGGGTTTTTTGCTTTTAAATTTGAACTTTTCAGCTTTTGAGCTATTTTATATGAACTCAAAAACTCAAACAGGTGTTGTAATGCAAAATAGCTCCGAAACCAGACGCAAAATCAATGATTTTTATGCTCAAACCGGCAAATACCACCCGGATGCATACGAATTTATTACTTCCTGCGTTATAGAACAGGTCAATTCGCTGGAAAAAGCACGGCATCTTTCCGCAGTTGAACTGCTTGACGGATTGAAAAACCAGCTGTACCGCAACTTCGGATTTCTGGCGGCAAATGTGCTTGAAGCATGGGATATAAACACCGCTTCGGATATCGGAGAAATTGTTTTTGACCTTATTGATCTGAACATTTTAAGTGCGGCCGATGACGACAAACGCAGTGATTTTGATATTGCTCTGGCATTGACCGATCCGGTACATATCAGGAAAACCACCCCGCAAATGGAGATACCTCAAATTGACTGAACACAACTTAATGCCAGTAAATATCAGACCGCTGCCCAACGGCTCAACGCTTTACCATATACTCAACGGCTCCAGTCTGACAAGGATACAGGCGGTCATGCGGACCGGAAGTATTCACGAAGAAGAGTTTGCCGGCTGCGGCTTGTCGCACTTTCTTGAACACATGCTTTTCGGCGGCTGTAAACGCTATCCGGGCGAAAGTGCCGCCGATACCATCCACCAGTTGGGCGGCGAGTGCAATGCATATACCACTTTTGACCACACGGCATATTATGCAGAAGTGCCGCGTGAAATGTTTGATAAAGCCGCCGATGTTATTACCTCCATGCTCTCGCAGCCATTGTTTCCGCAGGAAAAATTCGACAGCGAAAAAGAGGTCATCGCCCGCGAAGCCGATATGATCTTTGACCGACCGGCTCATTTGCTGATCCAGCAGCTCTGGGGCGGACTGTTTCCGAATCATCCCGCCCGGCTGCCGATCATCGGTTATCCGGATAAGATCGCCAAAGTCACCCGCGATATGATGCATGAGTATTACCTCCGCCGTTACGGAGCCATGCGGTCGCACTGGATCGTTACCGGCGAGCTGGACACCGATCATGTGCAGAAAGTTTTGAGCGACATGCTGGCGGATTTTGACCGCGGCAACCTCACCGACATTGTTCTGCCCCCGGCGGAACGACCGGTTTTTGCCCAATCATACACAACAACCTTTGCCGACCCGGTGACCCGGATAGCGTGGGGTATAAGAGCACCGCAAGTTACGGAAAGAACAACTCCGGCTCTGGATCTGCTCGGCGGCATCCTCGGCGGCAGCGACAGTTCGCGTCTGCCTTACAAACTTGTCTGCAAAGAAAATCTTGCACTCTCAGTCGATGCAGAGTTTGACGGCATGAGTTTCGGCAGTATCCTCGGTATTTCGGCTGCATGTGAAAAATCCAAACAGAGCAAGCTGGAAAAAAGCATCGCTCAAACGCTGGAAGATCTCCGCAATAACGGCGTTACAGCATCCGAACTCAAGCGGGAGAAAAAACAGCAGATGCTTACCATGTATCAACTGTTGAAAAACAGTTCATCCACGGTCAATCTGGTCAACAGCATGATAATGAGTTTCAATACTCCGGATGTTACACTCTATCTGGACAAACTCAAAAGTGTGACGCTTGAGGAAATAAATCAGGCGGCATTTGAGTACCTTGATCCCGACCGGATAGTGCGGTCCGCGGTCATACCTGAAAATAAAAAATGCATCAGCAAAACCGCTACCGCTGCCGGTAAAGTCAATAATATGACCGCCGGAAAATTATCCGATAATGTAAAGTACGCTGTTATCGAACGCAATAACATACCTCTGGATACGCTTTCGCTGGTGCTTCCTGCCGGACCGGTGTGGGAAAATGATTACCACAAAGGCATCACCCAGGTATTGACCAAACTCATCGCCACCGGGCCGAAGGGTATGAAAGAAGAAAAATTCTATGAATTTCTGGATAACCACGGCATTGATCTGGATGTAAGCTGCGGCAATAACACGCTGGCACTGGAACTGACTTATCCGCCGCAAGCCCAGAAGTTTGCCGAAGATATTTTCCTGAAGCTCCTGACCTGCCTCCGGCAGGATAAAGATGTTTTTGAGCGGATACGCAGCAATCTTGCCGAACAGCTTGCCAGCCGGTTGATGGATACGAACTTTGCCGGTTCGGTTGCCGCCAAACGCCTGATTTTCGGTAATCACGCCGCCGGCAACAGCCGCTTGGAAAGTGTGGAAGAACTCAAAAAACTGACCATTGAAGAAGTACAGAAGTTTTTTGCTTCAAGATTCAGCAAAGATTGGGCGGTATTCGGGTCAACCACCGCCCCCGGCAAACTCAACGCGGTGGAAAAATGCATAGTTTTATTTGAAAAACTTTCATCCGCAATAAACTGGTCGCCGGAAGCATTGACCGCACCGCAGGCGGCAACTCAAAAATATCTGGCAGAGCGGAAAACGCAATCGGTTCACGCCATAGAACTGCCGCGCGAACAAAATAGTGTGATCTGTGCGGTCGCCGGAGGCTTTGCCCATACTCAAGAATATTACGCATTGCTGATAATGGATGCGGCCCTCAACGGTCTGGCAAGCCATCTTTTCAAGGAAGTACGCGAAAAACGCCAGCTTGCCTACTCTACCGGAGTGTGGACAAACTGCGGTCTGGTGCATGGATTTGTCGGCTTGCACGCCGGAGTAAAACCGGAAAACGCGTCCATAGCTCTGGAGTGCCTGAATAAAGAGCTTGACCGGTTGATAACCACCGGTCTTGACGAAGAAGAATTCAACGCGGCAAAACTCGCGGCATTGAGTGCTTATGCCAGACAGATGGAGTGCATAGATGCCAAACTTCTGCATATTCAGCTGGCAATGTTTTACGGCGATGATCCCGACAAAAGTCTGTCAGACAACAGCAAGATCAGCGATATGACACGTGAAGAATGTAACGCATTGCTGAAAGAAGTCCTGACCCGTTCGCCGCGGGTACAGGTCAATGCCGGAAAAATTTTATCCTGAAAGGATTTTTACAAATATGAGCAACAAATATCTCATCGGATTTGATATTGGCGGTACCAAGATCGGTATCGGTTTGGGAACAGTTGATGGCAAGATACTGCAAAGCGAACGCATCGACAACAAAAATACCGATCCGGATAAAATTCTGCCGCTGTTGGCAGAAATCGCCGGAAAACAGATCGCCGCCGAAAATATTTCCCATAAAGATGTGCTGGCATTCGGTATTTCCACCCCCTCGCCGGCAGATATACCCAACGGCATAATAACCACTCCGCCCAATAACCCATACTGGCGTAATGTCCCCATAAAAAGTTATCTCGAAAACGCCTTGCAGATCAAAGGCTGTTTTGAAAATGACGCCAACTGTGCGGCGTTGGCAGAATGGTATTTCGGAGCGGGTAAAGGCTGTAAAGATATGATCTATCTGACTATGAGTACCGGCATCGGTGCCGGGATCATCGCCGGAGGCAAACTCATACAGGGTACCGGTTTTCTGGCGGGCGAAACCGGCCATGCCGTGCTCGTGCCCGGCGGCAGACAGTGCAACTGCGGACTTAAAGGCTGTTGGGAAGCCTATTGCGGCGGCAGAGCCATTGCCCAGCGTATGCAAGCCGAACTCGCCGGACAAGCTGATAATATCATGCTGAAATACGCCAAAGACGGCTTGTTGGAAAATCTGGATATGCTTTCGTTGGAAAATGCCGCCCGCGACGGTGTGGAATATGCGGTAAAACTCTGGGATGAAATGTGTTTGCGTGATGCCCAGGCATTCGGCATGCTTATGAATATATTCAATCCCGGTAAAATCGTACTTGGTACGATCGCCTACGCCGCCGGGGATTTCTTCATGGAACCGGTGAAAAAGTATCTGCCGGACTTTGCGTGGAAAGAAACGCTCGAAGCGTGCGAGATCGTCCCCAGTATGCTCAAACGCGAAATCGGCAGTTACGCCGGAATCGCCGGAGCTTTGTATGAACTCAAACAACAGGGTATTCTCTGAAAAAACTGTAACTGCAAGGATCGTAAATCATGCGTACCAATCATTTAAGAACAATCAGCCATTGGTTCACCTGGGAAGATATGGATTTCCCCAACCCCGCCGTTGAAGAACGCATCCGCCGGAAAGTTGCGGCGGCGGCAGCGGCAAAAGTTGAGCTTGCCGTGGTTTTCGGCTATCACTTCCGCTGGGATTATGTGTTCAACTTTGATTTGATCCACAAACTTATTGCCTTTACAGTTGATGAATATCACAAATACGGCATCAAAGTCATTGACCACCATTCGGCGGTTCTCACTTACCGCCCCCGTAACTGGGAAGACCGGTCGGAAAACTTCAACCGCAACCACCACCACGTGCCGATGACGCCCGATCCGGCGTTTATCGACTGCTTGAGCTATGCGGGCAAAAAACTCAACAGCTTCCGGCAGTTGCGGGTCGATGACAACACGCCGATTTTTCTTACACACTATCACGCCGAATGTTTTTGTGTAAACAATCCGGACTTCCGTTTTGCCTATAAAAATTATGTGCAAAGACTTTTTGCCGATACCGGCATCGACGGGCTTATGTGCGACGATGTATGCCACTACGGGCACTGGGCAACTTGCGGCTGCGAACACTGCCGGAGAAAATTCCGCCTCGCCACCGGCAAAAGCCTGCCGCCGACCGGCGACTTCTCATTTTGGGGCAATTACGAAAACCCAGACTTCAGAGTGTGGATAAAACAGCACGCCACCGACGGCAGGGATTTTCTTGCTATGGTACGCGATGCAATTCCCGCCGGCAAACTGCTCACCAGCTGCTGCAGCAGCTCCACCGGCAAAAGCAACGACAGCACCGGGCTGGATCTCTCGGTCTGGGGTTCTTCGCTCAATACTGTTATGCTGGAAATGACCGGCAATATCTCCGGCGATAAAAACGCCATCGAAATACGCATACCCGATATGCTCCTCAACGGCGGCATTGCCGAGCGTGGCAATATGCCGTGTCTGGGAATGGGCTATGCCTTCTTCCCGGAAGAAGGGTTCCGCACCTGGTCGCTGAATAAGTTTTTTAACAGCGACAGCTGGATCTCCACGCACAAACCCCGCTGCGGATTGACATTTGAAGAACAATGCCAGCTGCCCGATGAGCCGGAAATCGTTCACGAAGCCTACAACTTCGATGCCCGCTATCCGGAGTTGAGCGAACTGACTGATACGGCACAAGTTGCAGTGCTTTTCAGCAGTAATTCCCGCAGTTTCAACGGCAGTTTTTCCGAAGACTATGTAAATGGCTTCAAAGACATCGTCCGGGCACTTTACCGCAGCAATGTGGCAGTGAATGTAACGCATCTGATACCGGAAAATGCCGCTAAAATCAAGTACCTTATTCTTTCAAACTGCGATTGCTTGAGCGATGAAGAACTTGCAATGCTGAAAGATTATCAGCAAAAAGGCGGTATTGTGATTGCCACTGGTCTGCTGGGCGGCCGCGATGAACTCGGCAATGCCAGAGAATCCGGTTCTCTGCTGAAAAATTATGGTATAACGCCCAAATTACCGAAGGTTGACCGCACCCTGCCGCCGGAAGTTCGTCAGGAATATATTCAGCATACTTTCTGGGAGATACCCGGTTCGATTCCGGCAATGACTGAATTTGACGGCAAAGAAAATCTGCCGGCGGCGGATGAATACGGTTTCTACAAGTTATCGGGATCGCTCCTGTGGAGTCCGCTGCTCGGCCATGGCGAAGGTCAGGCGGAAAATATTGCCGGAATGCTGAAAAATATGATCGGCAATGAGTTGCAAATCACCCTGCCCGACAGTTTGCGGTATCGGATCTACACCGATGCCAAAGGTGATTACGCCGTGCATTTCATGCCAATAACGATCACAGCCAATATGCACCCCACGATCAGATTGCAGAAAACCGGTCATCCGATCGTACAATCTCTCAATTACGAAGATTTAACTGGTTGTGTGGAAATCACCGGCAAAATAAAAGCGGTAAAACTCTATTCACCGGATCTGCCCGAAGTAAAAACCATTCCGGCAGCTGACGGCAAAGCAGTGATAGATTTGACCGGCTTGCGGAGATTTTTCTCGGTTGTTGCTGAAAAGCAGGCGTGATAAAGATTTTTTATTGCATTTTTCAGCGTTTGGTTTTATATTATTGGGAAATGTTGTAAAAATCAGAAAGTTTTTTTATGAAAGAATACAAAAGTTATTTCCGCAGTGTGGTCGATGCTATGGCGGGCTACGCTCCCGGCGAACAGCCCAAGATGCTTGATCTGGTAAAACTCAATACCAACGAAAACCCGTTTCCGCCCTCTCCGGCGGTATTGGGTGCGTTGGAAACTTTTGATGGAGCCATGCTCCGCCGTTACCCAGACCCGATGGCAGACAGTCTTTGTGCGGCGATCGCCGAAGTAAACAATGTAAGCCGTAACATGGTGATTGCCGGTAACGGTTCAGACGATATATTGACCATGACTTTCCGGGCATTTACCGCTCCTGACAAGCCGGTGGCGATCATGGAGCCTACTTACTCGCTGTATCCGGTATTGGCAAGCATGCAGGAAGCTCCGGTAATCAAGATCGCCTTGCAGGAAGATAAAAACTTTGCCATGCCATGCGATGTGCTTGAGCAAGCCGCCGGAGCCAATTTACTTATAATAACCCGCCCCAACGCCCCCACCGGCAACACATTTCCGAAGGAAGATATCCGCAAGATAGCTTCTGAATTTGACGGCATAGTATTTATCGACGAAGCCTACGCCGATTTTGCCGAAGACAACTGCATGGATCTGGTGCATGATTTTGCCAATGTGATCGTCAGCCGCACTTCGAGCAAAAGTCTGGCATTAGCGGGCTTGCGTTTCGGTTACGCCGTAGCGAACCCGGTCATTATCGAAGGCTTGAACAAGCTCAAAGATTCCTATAATATGGATATGATAACCCAGAAACTTGCCGAAGCGGCGATCCGGGATCAGGAATATTTGCAGACCACGCTTGCCAAAGTAAAAGCCTTGCGTGCGGATTTGGCTGTGGAACTTGAAAAACTGAATTTCAAACTGATTCCCAGTCAGGCAAACTTTATCTTTGCCGCCCCGCCGGATAACGACGGAGCAAAGGCTTTCAAGTTTTTGCGTGAACACGCAGTGATCGTAAGATATTTCCCCGGCGAAGTAACCGGCAAATACCTGCGGATAACCGTAGGAACCGCCGTGCAGAACAAACGCCTCACAGATGTATTGAAAGAACTGTATAAATAAATTCAAAAGTAGTTAAAACTCTACGAATATCAAGACTGGCTTGCAGATTCATTATGCGGTATTGCCCTCCGTCGCTCTTCGAGCTATGGAGGGCATCCTTCGCCAGCTCCGTTTTCAACTCCGCTCCTTTTTTGCTTACGCAAAAAAAATCTACGGATAGCAAACCTCTCGGCTTGCCATCCGTAGCTTTAGCGAAGGATGGTGGAGGTAGAACAAATTTGACTTATGACATCTCTACGCTCAAAATGGCAAAACTTTTTCAAGTTTGATGGTGATTTTATTTCAGAGAAATATTCCCCAAAATTCTCCGTCAAGCAGAAATTCTTGGCGGCTGTTTGTATTTTTGCAATCCGCTCTGCTCAAATTTACCATTTTGAAAAATGGCTGACGACCTCTGCAAATTACCGGATGAATTTACGCCAGACGGACCATTTATTTTCATCCATTTCCCACTCGCAGTAAATAGCAATACCGTTCGCTTCATTTTTGCGGAGAGATGCTGAAATGCCCTGTAATGCCGAACTGATATTTTCCACTTGTGGATGATGATAACCCACTCCCGCATCATCATAAGCGGGAATTCCCAACAACAATTCGCAATCACTTGAGCTGGTTGCGGCTGCCAACTGATTTGTCCAATCTGTCATAAGTTTAATGTAAAATTTTTCCAGCGGAATAGCTGTATCATACATCATAACCGCCAGTTGATCGCAGTGATTGGCGAGCCTTATGATATAAAACAATGGCCAATGAACATCGGGGAATTGATGCCATCGTGTCGGCGGAGGATAAGCCGTTACCGATAAGATTTTTCCTTCGGTAACCGGGCGGAGTTCATCCAGAAGCTTCAAAAAACCGACCTCATCGCTGGGCCACGGTTCTATATTTACTTGAACTCCGGCAAGACGGGGATGTTTTTTCAACAATTCATCGACCGAAGCAACAAAATTTTTCCGCCATTTTTCATCGGCAGGACGGGCAGATTCTTCAAAACCCCCGCCAATCCACGGAATGACTTTGATGTTGTATTGTGCGGCAATATCAAGAAAAAGCTCAACTTGCACGCTGTCATAAGAGGCAATTTTTCCATTGAGTTCTGCCGGGCATAAATGCGGATAAACCGTGGAGATTTTATTATCGGAAAGTTTTTTGAACAACGCGGAAATTTTTTCAACTCTGCGGAAATTATCTTTATTGCGATTATTGCGTTCAAACCAACCGTCATCGCCCATCCAGCCATGACCGATCCAGATGGCATTATTGGCATATTCCGGTAAAGGGGTATTACTTCCCGGCTGCCAAAGTAAATAAGCAATAGCCGGGATTCCAAGAACAACTGCCAATGCCGCAACTATTCTCAACAGGCTTTTTCCAAGTTTCTTCTGCCAATCTTTTTTCATTCGTTTACCAATTTGGGTAAAAATATTTAAAAATATACCAAGCGTTACTGCCATGAATGTAAGCATTGCGATAGTTGGTGTCACCGATTGGATCTTCTGCATAAATCACTTCAATTCCGCTATTCCAAACCGCACACATACTATTCAGCAACCATTCCGGTACTTTCATATTTACGAAATCATCCCGTTGTAATATATACGGTTTTGCCATATAATACAAGGTTGATGTTTTAATTCACGAATGATATTGAATTGTATATTTGTTTACAATTTTTTGATCTCATTTACCGTAAATATTTCCCGTTTGCAATCATCATTACGCACATTTATAAACAGTGGATG
>SUVS01000050.1 GCA_015061885.1 Lentisphaerota bacterium | reverse complement strand
CGCAAACTACCTTTCACCGGACTGTGGTTCTGCTCTTTGCCTTTGTTTTGAATGACTTTTGAAATCACCTCTATTGATAAAGAAATGATGATTTTTTATAGGATTGAACGGAAAAAATAGAAAAAAGGCTGTTGCAAATCTCAAGAGTTTTGCAACAGCCCCATAATATTTTCATTTTACAGCAGTTCTTTTTCATGATGCGACTGTCGAAAATTCACCGGTTTTGAGCCTTGCCAGGCCGCTCAAAGGCAAGGCTGGACTTTGAGCTGTTGCATCTTTTATCGTGGATACAGCGATAATTTCCGGCTCCACTTATCCAATTCTTTACTGCGTTGGCGGTGGTCGGGCAGATATTCTGCCAGCACCCGGTAGAATGACGGCGAGTGGTTCATTTCCCGGAAGTGGGCACACTCGTGCAGTATCACCAGCTCGATAAGTTCCATCGGATACATTGCCAGATGCCATGAAAAATTAAGCTCTTTGCGGCTGTTGCACGAACCGAACCTGCCGCGGGCTCCGTTGATGTTGATTTGCGGCATGGCAAAACCGAACTTCCGGCTGTATTCTTCCAGTTTTCCGGTAATCAGCCGCCGGGCGTGGCGGCGGTAAAATGCTTCAAGCATAAGTTTGATCGAACCGGGCATCTCCGACGGAGTAAGCAAACAATCTTCATGCAGAGTTATTACTGAAGCACCGCTTTTTTCAGCTTTCTGTAATTCGTAACTTTTCCCGCAGAAAAAGAATCTGCCGCCAACTTTGAATTCAAATTTGTACGCCTGATCTTCTTCCGGCAATCCGGCGAGCTTTTCAAGTTGAGACGCCAGCCACGGCTTGAACTTTGCGTATGTTTCCAGTAATACTTTTTCCGGCGTATTTTCCGGAGCTGTAAGCTCGATGGAGCGGTCGTTTTTTATTTTTACACCGATGCGGCGGCAGCGGCTTGACCGCCTGACTGTGATCTCCGACAACTCCGGTACATCACAGCCGGGTGAGTTTTCCGAAAAATCCATAAAAATCCTGAAAAAATTTGTTTTTATATTAGAAAAGCCATGCATTGATATTATATTACCATGCTGAACAATAAATTGCAAGGGTATTGAATCTTAAATCATGAAAAATAAACGCTTTTTCCGAAATCTTGCGGTGGTGATCCTTATTGCCGCCGGTTGTACTTACGCTATTGCATCCGCAGTCAAAACCGGTGCATCCATCGTGCCGGGGCAGCTGGAACTCACCGGCAGACTCACAGCCAAAGCTCTGGAAAACAATCATTTACGGAAACTCCCGCAGGATGCCGGTTTATCGTCCCGCATCTACGATGAGTATTTCAAGATGCTTGACCCGGGTTACTGCTACTTTACCAGACAGGACATTATCTCGTTCGGCAAAGACCGCTTCCGGCTGCTGGACGAAATCAATAACGGCGAACTCCGGGCAGTCTATGCGGTTTATGACCGCTATCTGGAACGGCTCCGCGAATACCGGGCGTATGTGGAAAAACTCATGCAGAAAGGCATCAGCTTTGATGTGGATGAAAGTTTTACCGCCGACCGTAAAAATATCGGTTACTGTGCCGACGATAAAGCCCTCAAAGAACTCTGGCGGAAACGCCTGAAAAACGATTTGCTTTACTACCGGCTGATGCAGAAAGTCATGGAAGAACGATCCAAAGACCCCGCTGTACAGGCGGATTTGAAAAAACGCTGGTTCAAAAAATCGCCGGAAGATAAAGTCCGTTCCCGTCTGCACGACCAGTACAATCATGCGGCACAGGCTGATAAAATGGATATTCTGGGCATCTTTTTGAGTGCGATGGCACAGGTTTACGGGCCGCACTCTCACTATTCCACGCCCAAACAGGAAGAAGATTTTGATATACAGTTCAAACTTTCGCTCACCGGTATCGGAGCAACGCTTACCAGCGAAGACGGCTATATAAAAATAGTCGATCTGGTTCCCGGCGGCCCGGCAGATAAACACGGTAAACTCAAACCAGAAGACCGCATCATAGCCGTTACGCAGGAAAAGGGCGAGCCGGTGGATGTTATTGATATGAGCGTAAGCAATGCAGTCAAACTCATCCGCGGCCCCGCCGGGAGCAAAGTAACATTGACCGTGCTTGCTGCCGAGAAGGGTTCGGCGGCACTCCCTGAAGATATAACAATAACCCGCGGCAAGGTGGAGCTTAAAGAAAATGCGGCATCCGGCAGGATCGAAACGGTTGCTGAACCCGGCAAAAAAGCCAGACGCATCGGCGTTATCAAGCTCAACAACTTTTACATGGACTTTGAAGGAGCCGCCCGCGGCCTGCCCGATTACCGCAGCTGTACCCGCGATGTGCGGAAAATACTTTCCGACTTCAACGCCGCCAAAGTCGATGCCGTTATTCTTGATTTGCGGAGCAATTCCGGCGGCAGTCTGCCCGAAGCGATCACCTTGAGCGGGCTTTTTATCACGCAAGGTCCGATCGTTCAGGTGGTCGATGCGGCGAATAATCTTGATGTACATAACGACCCGGACAGACGGATCGCCTATTCCGGGCCGCTGGTGGTCATGGTCAGCAAATTTTCCGCCTCCAGCTCCGAAATTCTCGCCGGAGCCATGCAGGATTACCGCCGTGCATTGCTGGTTGGCGACAGCCGCACCTATGGCAAGGGTACAGTGTTGAGTGTAACTAATTTGAGCCGGTTGCTGCGTGTTATAAACAGCAAACTCTCCATTGGCAGTCTTACCCACGAAATAGCCATGTTTTACCGGATCAACGGTCAATCCAATCAGGCACGGGGTATCCAGCCGGATATTGTCCTGCCGAGCTTTACGGAATCTATGGAAATCGGCGAAATATATAACGACAACCACCTGCCGTGGCGGGCAATCAAACCGCTGGATGTAGATATGCGTTCATTCACCGGCTACCGTCTGCTTACCGGAGAAGTAAAGGAACAGCTGGCAAAATCCAGCCAGTCACGGTTCAAAAAAGATCCGGCATTACTGCGTTTTCTGAAAGATGCCGAACGCTTTAAAAAGATCCGCGACCGCAAAAGCGTATCATTGAATGAAAAACAGCGGCTCAAAGAGTATTACGATGAAAAAGCCGCCGCTGACCAAATGGAAAAACTCATAGAAAACCAGGATAAAACAACCAATAAAAAGTCCTCCGGGAAAGATGTTCTGTTGCAGGAAACACTCCGTATTGCCGCAGAATACAGCACTTTGCTGAACAGCGGAAAATGATAATATATGAGCGAACAAACTCCATTGACATACCATCTGAATCCGGGTCCCGTCCGCAGCAGCGACCGGGTATCGCTCCGGTTGCAGTTGACGGCAATGGCGGCATTTATCTTTGGCTACATTCTGCTTCCGGCAGTTTTTTCGTTGATATTGCCGCCGGACAGTGCGGTTTCCGGGATAGCCGCCGCCTGTGGGCCGATATTGAGTCTGGTTATGCTTTTTGTTCTTACAAACCGTTACAGCGGCAGTTTCAGAAAAACCATGCTGATACTGGGGTTCCGGCGTTTTCCGCTCAAAACCATGTATCTGGGGTTGTTTATTGCTCTTGGCATAATGATTATGGGAGGAAGAGTAACACTTGTCTGGGGAATTATTGCAGAATTTTTCTCCATTGAGCTTGGCACACCGCCGACCGTGGCAGCGGCAATGTCGGAAAACATCTGGGATGTTGCGGCGTTATTGATAACGGCATTGGCGGCGGCACCGGTCTTTGAAGAAGTATTTTTCCGGCGGGTGATATTCGGCAGTTTGCGGCGTTTTATGCCGCTGCTCCCGGCAATGGCAATAGCTTCGCTGGCTTTTTCGGAGTTGCATTTATCGCTGCTGCAACTGCCCGGATTACTGCTGATCGGCTGGATATGGCAAAGTTTTTACATACGCAGTCAAACACTGTGGTCATCAGTCATACTGCACTTTTACAACAATCTGATCGCCGCAGTGCTGTTGCTGATGATACGTTTTATGAATTTACAGACATTTTAGATAACAGGGGTCAAACATGTTCAAACAACACAACATCATTACCGCCTTGGAAATAGGCACCAGCAAAGTCTGTGTGCTTATCGGCGAATACACCGATGACGAGTTGAGTGTTATCGGCAAGGGTGAAGTTCCCAGCGACGGGGCTGTGGTAAAAGGCGAAATCGTTTCCATGGATCTGATGATAGAAAAACTCATAGATGCCATGGAAGAAGCCGATCAGCAGAGCAGTAACGAACTCAATAACAGTGCTATGTATGTAGTGTCGGTAACCGGCTGTGATATAAGTTCCATGTTGAGCGAAGGCACTGCGTTTGTGCAGAACGAAGAACGTCGGATCAGTGAAGATGAGATTTTTGAAGCTGTCAACAATGCCAAAGTTCACACTTTAAGCGTGGATCGCCGCCGGGTCAACAGTTTTGATGCCTATTACATGCTTGACGGAGTACGCCGCTCTTCGCAACCGCTCCATCAGCGGGCAAATGTGCTTAAAGCCTATTCGCACATCATCCACGGCAACAGCAACCGGCTGGAAAACTTTTCAGCAATACTGGCGGATGCCGGTTTGGATTACGCTCCTGAAATGATTTTCAGCCCCATAGCCGACATGTTCGGCCTGCTTTCGGACGATGAATTGGAAAACGGTACATTGCTGATCGACTTCGGAGCCGGTTCAACCGAATATGCCGTTGTCTGCAACAGCGGCGTTCTGGCTTCGGGCGTTATCGGGATCGGTTTTGAACATGTGGCAAATGATCTGGCGATCGGGCTGAATCTGCCGATAAGCTATTGCCGCAAACTTCTCTCCGACGGGTTGCTGGAAAAATACACCCGCGAAAATGCTCAATTTATAGAGTGCCGCACCAATTCCGGCAGTTTGCGGAAGATACCGCTGGAAAGTTTCAACCGTATAACCGATGCCCGCATCCGGGAGCTTTTTGAACTTATCCGCAACACCATCGGTAAAGAGAGTTTCTGGAACAATCTTGCCGCAGGCTGTGTACTGACCGGCGGCGGAGCAAAGTTTTTCCAGACCCAGGCAATATTCAATCAGGTATGCGACCTGCCCTCGCGTATCGGAAAACCGTTCAATGTTGCCGCCGCCATACCGCAGGAACTTAACGACCCGGCTTACAGTACAGTTTACGGAGCATTGCGTTACGGCTACATGCTTGCCATGCAGGAAGAATCCCGCCGCAGCAACGGCTTCGGCAACACTCTGAAAGACAAAATTTCCGGCATTGGCGACACCTTTGCCCGCACCCTGAAAAACCTGCGTAACACTATGAAGCTCTGAAGGAAAAACAACTTATGGATAATATAACGATCAACAGCCGTGTTCTGGTGCTGGGTCTGGGCGGAGCCGGCGGCAGAACAGTGCAGACCTTAAGCACCCTTCCGGAATCCGCCGGACTTATGCTGGCAGTTTTTGATACCGACCGCAACGCCCTTGAGCGTCTGACCGCATTGCCGGAAGAGTGCCGGATATTGTGCGACAATCAGTGGTTGCTCGGTCAGGGAACCGGCGGCGACCCGATCAAAGGTCAGCGGGCTTTGTCGCGTGAAAACAGCCGCTTGCAGGCAGTGATGAATCAAGCCGATCTGCTGATAATCGTCGGCGGACTCGGCGGCGGCACCGCAACCGGTGGAGCCGGGGTTGCCGCCCGTTTGGCAAGGTCATTATCCAAACCGGCAATACTGCTTATGGAAATGCCGTTTGCATTTGAAGGCTATGGCAGAAGCAAATGTGCCGAAGACGGCTTGCGGGAATTGTTGGCACTTTCGGATACCGTTTTGGGAATCCCCAACGATTTGCTCTTTTCCGTATTACCGGCAGAAACCGCATTTGCCGAAGCGTTCCGTATGGCGGATATGGAGTTTGCCCGCACGATCCTCGGTCTGATAGATGTGCTTCAGCCGGGTAATCTGCTCTCGGCAAACACCGGCGATCTGGCGTCGATACTGCGTTCACGCAAAAGTTACGCGGCAATCGGCGTAGGTTCCGGAGCCGGGGAGACTGCCGCAGAATCCTGCAATCAGGCGTTGAATTCGCTTGCCGATTCGCCGTTTCTGGGCGGAGCCGCCAAGCTGAAAGATGCCGACGCCGTGGTAATAAATCTCACCGGCGGGGAAAACTTGACTCTGACTGATGTAACGCGTACTCTGGAACACGCCGGAGCGATGACCGGTATGCCCGCAAAAACGATTATCGGCGCCAACACCCGTACGGGCATGGAAAACCGGGTGAATCTTACGGCAATAGCAATAAAATACGATGAGCGGGAAGCCGCCGCCATGCAAATCAGCGAAAACGCCAGACCTGCTGCCAGAAAACGCAAAGCCGCCGCCAAAAACAGTCCGCAACCCGTACAGCAGACATTGCCGCTGACCATAGCAAGCTGTGGAATTTTTGAAGGCAAGACCGGTACAGTCATTGACGGTGTGAACTTTGACATTCCCTCATTCGTCCGCAATCAGATCCCCATAGATACCGGGGAATAAAATCTGAAAAAAACTTGTGAAGGATTGCAGCTTTACTCCCAACGGCGGGCGTAGTTTGCCAGCACGGCATCCAGAAAGAGCTGCAAAGCGTAAAAGAGCAGACATGGCACTGCCGCGGCGGTACTACCCAGTCCGGCAATGGCAACCATGGCAAGAGCCATAGTAGCTGACTTGCTGGCTCCGCAGAAGACCATAGCTTTGGTATCAGCCACATTCATACGCAAAACTTTGCTGATAAACCAGAGTGCCGCCATGGAAAAAACATGAAAGATCAACGCCGCAACCAGCACCACAAGCACGGTCAGAAGCGGAATCGCCAGAATACTATCTCTGGCGGCGGCAAAGAAAGCCAGACTCAACATGATCGTGGCCAGGAGCGGTATGTAATCAATGAGTTTGTGATAGAAACTTTTCATGATATATTTTTTGATGCCATATCCGGCAAACAGCGGAATCATCACGGTAAAGACCAGTTGTTTGAACATTTTCCAACTGTCAACATTTCCGGCACTGGCGGCGTTGAGCAGAAATCCCAGCACCAGCGGCAGGGTAACGATGGCAATAAGGTTGTAAAACACCGTTATGGCAATGGAAAGCATCATATTGCCGTTGGACTGATTGGTCATAACGATGCCCGAACTTAAAGTCGGCGGAGCCGCCAGCATGACCAGCAGACCGGCAAGCAATGCTTTATCCCAGCTCATCCAGTTCAAAGTCAGCCAGCCGCAGAAAGAAAGCCCGACCAGAGTAAAAGCACTACCGGAAATAAGAGCCAGAACAAATTTGCGGTCAAACTTTAATTCGCTGAATTTCACCTGCATACCGCTGACCAGAAAAATGGCGACGATCATCGCCGGAGTTCCGATATATTCTTTACAGAACAAACCAGCCGCCGGAGCCGCCAGACTCCAGATAACGGCGATCAATATACCAACGGGCAGAAAAAGTTTTTTGAACATGTTGTATCTTCCTTGATTTTACCGGAAATAAAATGCGATTTAAAATAATATACAACTGATTTTAGTCTATTGCAACTTTTACTGCCGACAAACATTAGTTACGGGTATATTTGCAAAAGAGTTATTGTTGTATTATATTATTGTGTTGTATTATATTTTTCTATTGGATAGAAAACAAGGGAGTGGTGATGAGTATAAAAAATCTTTACAATAAATTGATTGCTTACAGTTGCGATCCGCAGATGGTTTTCCGTTTTGCGGTGGTCGTGGCGGCGTTGTGTACTGCATGTTACACTTTGTTTCTGACCGATATTTACCGCGACACCGCTCATGCTTACGCTCCGTATGTGCGGGAGTTATCGCAGGGCAACTGGGCTTCAGGCATTGCCAGTCAGGTTCCGATGCTGAATATTACTGTTGCCGGAATATTGGCGTATATCGGGCTTGAACCGGTCAAAGCACTGACACTGGTGGCGGGGGTGTTTTTTCTGGCAACATGTTTTCCTTTGCGGAGGCTTTTAGAGCGTTATGTATCACCATTGGCGGCGGCGTGGGGTTGCGTATTGTTTGTGCTCGCCCCCAAGATGATAAGGTTTGCCTGTGCCCCGCTGCTGGAATCCAGCCGGATGTTTTTTCTGATTGCGGCAATACTGTACTTTTTGCAGACAGCTGAAAATCCCAAATGGAAAAACGCCGTGTTGTTCGGTCTTTCAGCAGGATTTATGACCGTTGCCCGCGGTGAAGGCATGGCATTGAGTGCAGTTCTGCTGCTGGGCTTACCGGTTTATGCGGGACTTTTCTGCCGTCCTGCGGCATGGAAAAAAGTGCTGGCATCGTGGTGCATTGCCATAACCTGTACGGCGGCGGCAATATCGCCATTTTGTGCAATGAATTACAGCAAATCAGGTTTCTTTGTGCCGGATGTGCGGATAGTTGCCTTGCTGAACCCGCAGGCGTTGGAAAAACCCGCTCCGCAGTCAGAGCAGGAAAAACCTTTTGCATATCAGTCTGATTTACAGAAAATGACTGTCAAAGAAAAGTTCTATCACAATATTTCCAGTTTTATCCGCGGCGGTTACGAACTCTACTGGATACTGGCACTCATCGGAGCGGCGGCAATTTTCCGTAAAAAACAGTTCAAAGCCGATTATCTGGTCTTTGCGGGCAGTGCATTGCTCTATTTTGTACTGTATGCGACAACTGTATCTGCCTACCGTTACTACATATTCCTGATACCGCTGTTTATGATGTTCACCATTACCGGAGCGGGAGTATTGAAAGAGCTGGCAACGAAATATCTGCCGGACAAACTGCAGATCGTCTGCGTGATAATATGCTCTATCCTTGCCGTCGGACAGTTTGCCAACGGCATGAGCCGGGCATTTTCCGGCAAGGGCAGAGATTTCATCAAAGCCGGCAAGTGGATCGAAAAATACAATAAAGAGCATTTTCCCGGCCGCAAACTGAAACTCTTTTCGCCGATGATGAGCGAAGTCGGCTACTGGAGCAAGGCGGAACTTACCGAAGGTTTCGGCAAAACATTGCATGATCCGGCAACTTTCAAAGACTTTGATCTGGCAGTAGTTCACCGCAAACGCTCTTACGGGTTGGAAAAACGCAGTGATCTGGAGAAACTGGCAAATACGCCGCACAGCAGAAATATATGGATATTCAAGCTCAAAACGCAGGAGAATAAATAATCATGAGTGCCAATCTTACCATCGTAATACCCTGCTATAACGAAGAAGAAAATATACCGGTATTTTTCCCGGAGCTGCTGAAATTTGTCCAACAGCACGGTTTTAAGGTGATCGCCGTAAATGACGGCAGCAAAGACAATACTTTACAGGAACTGGAAAAGTTCACCGCCGATGGGTATATAAAAGTTATAAGCCACAAGTGCAACAAGGGCTACGGCGGGGCGATCAAAACCGGTCTGCGGGCAGTAACTACCGAATATGCCATAACCATAGATTCCGACGGTCAGCACCGGCTGGAAGATGTTATCAAGTGCTATGAATACATAAAACAAACCAATGCCGATATGGTTGTGGGTTCCAGGCAGAACAACGAATCCGGCGGTTACCGGACATTGGGCAAATGGGTGATAAGGACATTTGCCGCTTCTCTGCTGGAGCTGCCGGTCAAGGATTTGAATTCCGGCATGAAATGTTACCGTATGAGTGAATCGCTGGACTATCTTGATCTGTGTCCCGATACCATGGCATACAGCGACTGCATATTGCTTTTGATGGTCAACGACCGAAAACTGGTAACTGAAACCCCGATCGAAATAGCACCCCGTACTGCCGGGAAAAGCACTATCGGCACCCGGACGGCGATCATTACGCTGGCAGAAATATTGAATCTGGCAGTGCTTTTGCGGCCGCTGACCACCTTTTTCCGGTTGTCGCTGTGTTTCTTTATCATGGGTGTGATCTGGGGTGTCTTCACCTATCTCCGCAGTTGGACAGTTACCTCAACTTCGGTGATGCTGATTGTTATGAGTGTGTTGAGTTTCATGCTGGGGCTGTTGTGCGAACAACTTTCGCAGATCCGCCGCAAACTGGCAAAATCATCGAATGCGAAGGTTGAATAAATGGCAAAAACGGCAGTCTTGCTGGCAGTTTACAATGCCGGAAAATATCTGGAAGAGTGTTTGAGTTCCATAACGGCCCAAACTTGTCAGGATTGGGAACTTTTTGCGTGCAACGACGGCAGTACTGACAATAGTTTGAGCATAATGGAGCGTTTTGCGGCTCAAGATAAACGGATCCATATATTGAACAATGAAAAAAATATCGGTATTGTAGCCACCCGCAACCGCCTGATCGGGGCAATTCCTGAAGCTGCTGAATATGTTGCGTGGGTCGATTCAGATGATATATGCTTTGCCGACCGCCTGCAACGGCAGATCGAGTTTCTTGAAGAGCATCCGGAAATCGGAGCCGTGGGCTCTGCACTTGAAATAATCGACGAAAATTCTCAAACCACCGGCAGCCGGCACTACCCGGAAACCCCGGCGGAGATCCGCAGAAAACTTCCGCAAACCAATGTAATCGCTCAACCGGCATTGATGCTCCGCAGCAGTGTAATCAAAGCAACGGGACTTTATACCTTTGAATATCCGGTCTGTGAAGATTACGATTACTGGCTGCGGGTGCTGGAAAATTACGACTTTGCCAACATCAGAGAACCGCTGCTGCGTTACCGTATTTCGACAACTCAATGCAAACAAAGCCGCCTGAAAGAGATGTTGCGTCTGACTTTGCAAATACAAAGAGATCACTACCGCAGAACCAACCAAAGTATGCCGTTATCCGGCATACTGCACCAGACCGCCGGAAAAATTCTGCTGCTGCTGCCGGCAACATGGATCCTGAAATTATTCTGCCTGATAAGCTATAAAAAAAATTGACTCTGCCCCTATTCCGGGAACAGAGTCTTTGAAATTACCGCACAGTAAGCAGCATTATTTTACCGGCCAGTATAGGTTATCCTGACATCGTCGATGGCAAAATTACTCCAATACTTTGAATTCTGCAGCCAATTCCCGATGGGCAGGCAATTTACCGCCGGCAGCATAAACACCGTCGGCAATTCTGCGGCAGATCTCATCGGCAATATGGTTATAAAGTTTGTGCGACATTTTTTCCTCCACGGATAAAATATACAGCAAAGGAATTTCTTTTTCAATGCCTGCGGCTGTTTTTTGCCCAAAAACCCTCTCCACAAGGTAAGGCACTGATTTTACAGTTCTTTCCGGTCATTTTCATCCAATCAGCCAAGCGGTAAATACCAATGCAGATAATGTATATCATGACCGGCTGAACACATCAGGAATAACACCGCAGTAAACAATTTTACAACTTATTACTCAACAACAAATTATAAAATTTACACTTCACATATTCTGCTTAAAACAAAGATTTTAGATCGCAAATCATCTTGACATCTTTTTTGATTTGAATTATACTATACCCGGTAAAGCGGAATTTCAAAGGTGTCTTATGAGTATATGTAAATATCCTGATCTGGTCGTGGAGCTTGAAAACCGGATATATTCAAATTTTTATTCCGACAGGCTCCCGCCGTATATTTCATTACAGCAGGAATTTTCTGTAGCACCGGCAACGATCAACCGGGCACTGAATACCCTCATGACGCGTAAACTCATAAGTTCTGATCCGGGCAATCGCCGCCGCGGTATCCGCATCAACAACCGGGTGCGTTCCCGCAAACGTGGTATAATCGCTTTCGTATTACGCAACGATATGCGTTCCACGGCCTTGCAGATTCTGGAAAACCGCTGCCGGGAGGATGGTTTTGATGTTGAATATGTGGTTTTTAATTCGCCGTTGCATTTCGGTCAGCCGGAGGAGATTTTTTTCAAGCGTTTTTCCGGGGTGATCTTTTTGTTCAGCAGCATAACAGTAGAGCTTGCACTTTGTATGAAGCATCTGCAAATACCTTTTGCCGCAGCTAATTTTCTGCCGATGGGTATTGAAATGGATATGGTAGAGTGGAATCACGAAAGCTGTTGGAAAAAGGTCATTGCCGAACTCAAAGAGAAAAATTATCATAATTTGCTGTTGGCATTTCCTGGAGCGATCGAAAATTATTTCAGTTATCAGATGAATGTCTGGCAGAAACTTATCAAAGAAAACGATCTTCAGACGCTCAACGGCAAAATACCGCCGCCGGACAGAAGTGTTTCCAACAGCGAAAATCTCCGCAGGCTTTTCAAATATCTGCACAAGAAGAATGTTTTTCCGGAAGCATTGCTGATCTGGAACGGCGGTTTTAACGAACTTATTGCCGAATTACGCCGGGAATTCAAGCCACCGGAGAAAATGTTGATAATACTGCCGTGGCGTTGGGAAAACCAACACACCCGGCAGGTGTTCAGCGAAGAAGACAACAGCGATTATACCCGGTTGTTCCTGAAAACCTACCAACTGTTGAGGCGGCGTATGGCGGTGCCGGATATACCGTACAACAATTGTTTTTTGCAATACGACACACCGGTAAAATATGATTTTCCACATAATTTGAATTAAAAAACTATCCGGTCCATACCGGTAAAAAAAGGAGAATATATGCGTTCAACAATTTATGTCGATAATCAGTGGCGGACAATTCCTCCGGCGGGCGGAATGATTCCTGGAACCACATTGCACGCAACATATCTGCGGGATGAAAAAGACGGTTTTAAATTTGTCAGGATCGCTCTTTGCAATCAGGGCAGTCAACCGGTCAAACTTGGCAGCTGCCATGTTATAGAACTGGATGTTCTGCAAGGCTTGAAAAAGGGCGACCGGGTATATCTGGACAGCGGCGGCGGCTGGCCATGCGGATGTATAGATGTAACCGGATCTATCCTGACGCCCAGCTATAAATATGAGTTCTGGAAAGAACTGTTCCTGGGGTCTGAAGATATAGCCTGGGCCCGGCAGGTGATGCAGGAAGATGATCTGGAATCCGGAGTCCCCGGAGCCAATTATTCATTCGGCGGAGTCAGTGCCATAGAGCTTGCCGACCGGGGAGAAGTCTTTGCCTTCACTCTGCCGCTGCGTCGCTCCAACGGGGTGGTATATATATTGTGCGATCCGGCAAGCGGGGTTTTGCGTAAACTCGCATTGGCCAGTAACTTTGCTGATTTTGAACTGCAGCCGGGTGCCCGGATCGAAACCGAAGAAGCCATGACCGGCACCTTCGATTCCGCCCAGACCGGTCTGGAAAAGTTTGCCGAAGTCTGTGCCGAACGCAGCAACATAAAACTGCGGCACAGCCAACCCGCCGTCGGCTGGCTTTCATGGTACGGCTACCGTCTGACTGTTTCGGCTGAAGAAATCAATAAAGTTGCCGACTTCATCAATGCAACCTACCCCGGTTTCGGTTTTGAATACATGCAAATAGATTTGGGATACAACGAAGATAACACACCCGGCAAATGGTTCAAGCCCAATGCCAATTTTCCGGACGGGTTGGAAAAATTTGCCGACGATATGCGTAAACGCGGGTTCAAACCCGGTATCTGGTGCGGACTTTTCACTGCCGCCGAAGGAACGGTAAAAGAAGGTATGTTAAAAAGCCGTAACAAATGGTTCTGGGAACCGCATTCTCTGTGCGGTATTCTCGATCCCACCCATCAGGAAGCCGCCGGGTACATGAAGAAAACATTGCGGTATTTCAAAAGTCTGGGCATGAAATACTTCAAGATCGACTTCATCAACCGGCTCGGCAGAGTGGACGACGAATACGATATTCATGACAAATCAGTCATCCGGGGAGCAGGAGCCTACCGCACCGCCATGAATCTGATTTGCAGTGAATTGGATCCTGACGATTACTTTTATGCCTGCAGTAACCTTACCATGCATTCTGTCGGGCTTTGTTCCACAAGCATGAGTGCCTGCGACATCGGCAATACGGGGATGCGGGAATCCGATTTTCTTCAGAAATTTGTCTGCGAGCAGTTCCGTTCGACCATGAGCCGCTATTTTGTGCAAAATAAATTGATAATGCTCACAGCAGATGCCATTTGCATAGCGCCGCCGGCAGATCTGGAAGAAGCCCGGCTGCGTACCTTGTTTGTCGGTATTTCCGGCGGACAGGTATTTCTGGGCGATAAATTCCAGCTGGCTCCGGCGGAACATCTTGATCTGGTACGCCGGGTACTGCCGCCCACCGGCAAAGTTTCCCGGCCGCAGAATATGTTCAGCAAAGATTACCCGGATGTACTGACCCGCAAGGCAGGCGACAGAACTATTTGCAGTATGTTCAACTTCGATAAAGAAGCCAGAAACATCACTGCCAAACTGCCGGATGATGCCCGATACGATGTCTGGAATTTCTTTGAACAACGCTACGAAGGCCGTTTCAGCGGCACCTTTACCGCCGCAGTTCCCGGCATAGCGGCACGCCATTACGCCTTTACTCCCGCCAAAACCGGGGCTGATATCATCGGAACAAGTTTCCACATCACCTGCGGTGAAGTTGAGCTTTCCGACATTCAATATACAGATCGGTCAATATCCGGTTATCTCACCCGTCCGGCCGGCGACACAGGCAGAATATTCTTCCTGATCGACGGCGAAGTCAGAAGTCTGGAGTTGACCGGTACCGGCGAACCGCTGTATTGGGAAATGCCGGTCAAATGAAAGTTTTTTCAGTAATGCAAGTTTGCCAAAAGTAATAAAATCACCGGAAGGAGAAAAAATGACAACACTTAAACCGACATTTACCGCCTTGCTGCTACTGCCGTATCTGACAATGGCGGCAGTACAGGGTGTACCGCAGGAAACTCCGGCGGAAAAAACTGCCAGAACTGAATTGGAAAGTGCTGTAAACAGATTCCCGGCTTCGGCTCTGCCGCAGATCGTCCTTAAATACGATCCGGCTCTGGGCGGCGAAGAATACCGCATCCAACGCAGTAATAACGGCAATGTGACTATTTCCGGCGGGCGTCCGCGCGGTGTGCTGTACGGTGCGTTGGAGTTCATGGAACGGGCAATGGGCATAAGGTTCTGTTCGCTGGATTACACATATATACCACGGGAATTACCGGGCAAACTGCCGGGGGATTTCAACTGGCATGGCAAACCGGCGTATTTTGTCCGCAATTATTATGATATTTGTTCCAGCAGACCTTCAACCTTCAAACGCCATCATGTATATAACCGCATGAATGCGGCAAGTGATCTGCCGGAACACGGGTTTTCGCAAACAACGGGCAGTCCCCGCGGATGTCATACATTCATGTATTACTGCGAAGATCTGCCGGAACAGTTCGGCTGGATGAATCCGCAAGGCAAACGCGTAAAAGTAACGCATACCGCCGGTGGTCAGATCTGTTACTCGAAAAAAGAAGTCAAAGAGCATGTGCTTGCCAAACTGAAAAAATATATTGCCGCAGATCGGGCACAGTGCGATAAAACCGGAGCTCCCTACCCGGTGATCTATGATGTTTCAGCCAACGACTGCAATGCGTTGTGCCACTGCCATCCGTGCAAAGCCTTTGCCGCCAGACACAATGTATCCGGGCTGGTACTGAACTTTATCAATCAGGTAGCCAAAGAGATCGCCGGAACTTATCCTGAAATAAAGCTCCAGACCTTTGCCTACAAAGATACCATGATCCCGCCGAAAGGCAATATCAAAGCCGCCGGGAATGTAATAATCAATCTGGCTTTTATGGATATGGAATTCGGAGCCGGCCCCAACAGCCGCGATGTACTGCGTCCTTTAACCGCTCCACAGCAGAAATGGTATCTGGAGCAGCTGCAAGCATGGCAGAAGTGTGCCGCAAATCTGGCAATATGGGATTATTGGAAGCTCTATTATGAATCCATGCCCAATCCGAAAGGTGCGATCCGCGACCGGGCTGAATATATGATATTTTATCATCAGATCGGCGTTAAAAATATATTTATTGAAGCAGAAATTGATGACGAAAAAAGCATGGTAAGTTTTGCCGATTTACGCAGTTATCAGGCCGCCAAATTGATGTGGGATCCGGCTTTGGATCCTTCAAAACTCATAAGCGACTATATGAATGCATTTTACGGCAAAGCGGCTCCGGCGATGATAAAATATCTGGACTTTCTGGAAGATGCCATGGCACAGGAACCTTCTCCGCTGGGACAGACAGATCCCCGCAACCGGAAATATATCAATACAGAGTTTTTCCAACAGGCCCACAGCTTGCTGGATGAAGCTGTAAATCTTGCCGCCGGCGATACAAGCCGCCTGAATCATATTGCCCAGGAGCGATTGATCGTGGATATTGCCGAAGCCACGCTCAAAGGGTCGCTGGCTCCGGGACAGGCAGAACGTATTCAGAAAAATTACATTGCCTATGTAAAGAAATATTTCAATACCGCGTATTTCAACAGCAACGCCATGAACAAATGCAAAAATCTGCTTGCCGGGATAAGCCGTCCGGCGTTGCCGGAACGATTCCGGAATATGGCAGTTAAAGAGCTGTGCTGGAGCGATTTTCCGCGAACCGTAGCCGACAGCGATGCTTCCGGCGGCAGATGTCTCTCGCTGGATCGGGAACTGCAGCGGCTGAAAAAGAAAAATAACGCACAAATGCATCAGCGTAATCTGCAATTCGGCATATACGACCGCAAAACCCGTAAACATGTTTATATAACTGATATACCCAAAAAAGAATTGCCGCAGGATGAAAAATTCCACATTTACAGCCTCGGCAAAGCGGTTCTGAACGAAGATTCGATATTGTGGGCTCATTGGACATGGTATATCGGCAGCAGTCTGCGGGCTTTGGTTGATAAAGCCGCCCCGGACCGCCCCGGCGAAATCTATATTTCCATGAAAATCCAGGGGCCAAGCTATGTGCCCGGCTCCAAACAGATCGACGATGTGCGTATTGACCGGATATTCTATGTGCCGTGGAACCCGGTAATGCTCCGGCAGGCGTTGCCGCTGCCGGCTGAACTCAACGCCGGGAAAAATGTCCGTCAGCTGGCATATTGCGATTTCGACGGTTATACTGCCGATGAAGATGCCGCCGGCGGCAACAGCATAAAATTTTCGATTGCCTCAAAACGCTACCGGAAAAAGCCGGGGCATGGATTTGACCTCATGTTCGGTATCTACGACCCGCAAATCAAAAAAGCAGTAACGCCCATTCTTACCGTGCCCAAAACAGCACTGCCGCAGGATGAAAAATTCCATTTCTACTACCTCGGCAGAGTAAAATTCGCCGCCTCTGCATTGCTGTGGGTACATCAATCATGGTATATGGGTGTTGCACTGAAAGATCTGGCATCCGCCGATCCCGCCGAAGAGTGCGATGTGTATGTATCGCTTAAAGTACAGGGCCCCAGTTATGTAAAAAACTCAAACCGTCCGGATGATATAGCACTGGACAGAGTTGTTGCAGTACCGGTTGAAAACAGTGAAGTAAAAGTAAATATTCCGGCAGGAAGTTTAGTAAAATAAAAGAAGGAGTTTTACCATGAAAAGAGAGAACTTTCTCAAAACCTCAAGCCGATTCACTCTCATTGAATTGCTGGTTGTAATTGCCATCATTGCCATACTTGCGGCCATGCTGCTGCCCGCACTTTCGGCGGCACGGACGGCGGCACAATCCTCCAGTTGTCTGAACAAACTCAAACAGATCGCCCTGGCCCAGAAAATGTACACCGATGACAATTCAGGCATACTTTGTCCGGCTTACGACAAACCCGCCGGCGGAATAATCTGGTGTAACCCCGGCAAAGTCGGCGGATATATTCAAGTGGAAGGCAAACTTTCCAACAACAAACTGCATTTCACCTGCCCGGCGGAATCCGTTCCGGCATTTGAAGGCAACCCCTATTTTGCTTACGGTCATTATGGCATAAACAACATTTTGACCGGTCAAAACAACGGCGGCACGCCTTTTGCCCGTTTTGCCGACGCAGTTGCCGATCCCTCCCAAGCGATCCATAACGGAGATGAAGTTTTTACTTCGCAATACCGGATGGATTACACGCAGTATGTAGCATGGCGGCATGGCGGCAGAAGTGATTATGCCGCAGATAAAGCCATCGGGTGGCAGGAAACCGGTCCCGGCTGTGCCAATTTCAGTTTTCTTGACGGTCATGCAGAAAACCGTCAGCTGACATCGTTTGAGGGCAACCGTTTTCTTTTCTACGGATTGGAATTCAACGGCTTTGACCAAAACAGTCACGGCTACAAGGCATGGTGATCGCTGACTGCTGACACCGCCTGTATGCATTCCAAACAGGGACCAAGCTGGATCAGCAGCTGATAAATTGCAACTGTCAAAAGTGCCGGATAGCCGCATCTTTTGACAGTTGCTTCATACATAGACAACTTTCTTGTATTCAGGGGTTGTATTTTCTGTTCTCAATGTTATATTAAAACACAAAACTGCTAATAAAGATAAACTGAAAGGTTTTATTTCATGAAACTGAATTACCAGATTACCCGGATCACTGCTGACTGCGTGCGTATTCAGATCGCTCCGGAGCATAAACCCATGTCCGGCAGTGCCCTCAACCGCTATGGTTTTATTTTTGATGATGCTGTTGACAACAGCGGTACTCCGCAGCTGCAAATCAATTCTGAAAACATAAGTACAGGCAAATTAACTGCCTGCAATGCCGAAAATCTGGAATATTTCCGCATGATAAACGCCTCTTTCTCTGACGAAGGTTCACTCGTGGAGTTTGAGCTTTTTGATGATAATGAAGATTATATCGGTTTCGGCGACCTGACCCGCGACCGCATTTATCACCGCGGCTACAAAGCCAACTGCACCGTAAGCAATGTGGCAAGCTACATACCAGTACCGTTTTTCATGTCCACCCGCGGTTATGCCATTATGGTCAACAGTACGCATCAGGTCATCTTTGATATGGGTTGCACCGACAAAAAGAAACTCTGCTGGTTCGATAAATCCGGTGCGATTGATTTCTATGTCTGGTGCGGCAGGGATTTCAAAGAACTCATCGACCGCTATACCCGGCTTACCGGCCGGCCCGAACTGCCGCCCAAATGGAGTTTCGGTTTGTGGTACATAGCTCGCACGCAAGCCAACGATGCGGAAGTCATGAACGATGCCAAACATTTCCGCGAATACAACATACCTTGCGATGTATTCGGTCTGGAACCCGGCTGGATGGATACTGTTTATGATTTTTCGGTGGATAAGGCTTGGAGCAAAGAGCGTTTTCCGCTTTCCGATTATATGTTCAAAAACTATCACCACACTTTTATTTCAGCACTTAAAGCCATGGGCTACAAGCTGGAGTTGTGGCTGTGCAATGAATATGATTTGAGTTTTGAAGAAGAAAGGCGTATCGGCAACAATCCGGAAGAAAAAGAAACGCACACCCCGGTATTCTGTAAAGAAGCCGAAATCGACGAACATTTTTCACACCCCATTTACATGGATAAAATCACCAAACCGGAAGAACCGTGGTTCAAACATCTGGAAAAATTTGTGGATTGGGGTGCAGATTTTTTCAAACAGGACGGAGCCAATCAGGTCTGTCTGCACCCCGACCGCGTATGGAGGGGCAACGGTATGCTCGATAAAGAGATGCACAACCTTTATCCGCTTTTGTACTCCCGCCAGATGAATGAAGGTTTTGCCAAATTCACCAACCGCCGTCCGCTGGTCTTTACGGTTTCCGGCTGGCTGGGGTTCCAGCATTACTGCGGAACCTGGACGGGCGATACCGGCGGGCGGATCGAAACGCTCGGAGCAATGCTCAACACCTCATGTGTGGGCCACAGCTGGGCAACCAATGATATGGAAGTGGCTCAAGCTGAAGGCATCCATTTTGGTTATCTCCTGCCGTGGAGTCAGATCAACAGCTGGAACTACTTCCGTATGCCGTGGCTGCAAGGCGATAAATTTCTTGCCATGCACCAGTATTATGCCAGACTGCGTTCACAACTTATACCCTATATTTACAGCAATGCCTATCAGGCAACGCAGACCGGGTTGCCGGTGCTTATGCCGCTTGCCATTGAGTATCAAAGCGATAAAGCCTGCCGCAACATTCTGCACGAATACCTTTTCGGCCGCGATCTCCTGGTAACTATCTACAAACACGATATTTATCTGCCGGAAGGCTCGTGGTGCGATTTCTGGAGCGGCAAAGTTTACTCCGGCAATCAGCATATAAATGATTTCCAGTGGCCCGCTGAACGCGGCGGCGGCCTGTTCCTGCGTTCCGGAGCCATCGTGCCGATGGGCGAAGTAATGAGCCACACGGCGGCAAAGAAGATGGAAAAACTCGATCTCGTGATTTATCCGGGAGATGCCACCCACTCTGAATTTACGCTTTACGAAGATGACGGCATAACCTTTGAATACCGCAACGGCAAATATGCCAAGAGCCTGATAACGCTCGACCGCACCGAAAGCGGCTGGCTGGTGGAAATCAATGCCGACAGTGCCAGCGAAGTCAGAGAGTGGAGCATAACACTTTGCGGCACAGAAAATCCCGCCAAAGTATTGAACAACGGCAAAACCGTTGCCGGGGTGTTCAATGCCGCCCGCAATGAACTCAAATTGAGCAACATCCAACCGGGCAAGACGGAAATAATCTGTAAGTAACACAGCAATAAGTGCAAGCAACATTCATTGCACCACGCTGCAACAAGTTGCAAGTAACGGCCATAAACTCTGACAGCAAACCGCCGGGGTGGTTCAAGAACACCCCGGCGGTTTTATATTCCACATAACGTTATAATATATATTCCCGTAAAAGCCCCCCGCTCAATGCAGAATTTCTGCGGGAAAGACTGTTTTTTCAGCCCCCAATGCAAAAATCTCGATCAGTCCGCAGCAGTTCTTCAAAATATTCGATCGTTTTCTGCAACCCGACTGCCAGCGGCGTGGACGGCTGCCAGTCAAGCAGTTTTTTCGCCAGAGTAATATCCGGCTTGCGTTGTTTGGGGTCATCGGCAGGCAGCTCACAATAAATGATTTTGCTGTTGGAATTGGTCAGTTTTATGGTCAATTCCGCCAGTTCCCGGATAGTAAATTCCTGCGGCATACCCAGATTGACCGGGCCGGTAACTTCATCGGGCGTAGCCATCATCCGCACCAGACCTTCCAAAAGGTCATCACGGTAGCAGAAACTGCGGGTCTGACTGCCGTCGCCATACAAAGTTATATCTTTATTCTGCAAAGCCTGCAATATAAAGTTGCTGACCACCCGGCCGTCACGCGGGTGCATGTTAGGTCCATAGGTATTGAAAATACGCACGATCTTGATCGGCAGACTGCACTGCATACGGTAGCAGTTGAAAAGTGTTTCCGCACAGCGTTTCCCCTCGTCATAACAGGAACGGATGCCGATTGGATTCACATTGCCCCAGTAACTCTCCACTTGCGGATGCACCGTGGGGTCACCATAAACTTCGCTGGTGCTGGTCTGCAATATTTTAGCATTCAAGCGTTTGGCAAGTCCAAGCATGTTTATCGCCCCGTGAACACATGTTTTGACCGTCTGAACCGGATCACGCTGATAATGAATGGGCGATGCCGGACAGGCAAGATTATAGATTTCGTCGCACTCAACATAGAGCGGAAAAGTTACATCGTGCCGCAAAACTTCAAATCGCGGATCATCCAGCAATTTATAAATATTGCGTTTAGTGCCGGTAAAAAAGTTATCAACACAAATCACTTCGTTGCCTGCATTGAGCAGTTTTTCGCAAAGGGCACTGCCAAGAAAGCCGCCACCGCCGGTTACAAGAATTCTTTTCATGATCTATCCTGATTTGTACTTATATAGCTTACCTCATTAAGATAGCATAAAAGAATGTATTGTCAAATTACATTGTATTTTTTCTGCCAGCAATCAGACGGGCTTTGAAAGTAAAAAACAACTGCATATTGACTCCGGGAGTGTTTCCGGCATAAATTGCCATTGAAAACTCGCAATCCACCGGAGAAGAATTGTCTGTTTTTCCCGCCAGAATATCCCGGACAAATCGATTGTCAAAAGCAAGAGCTTTCAGCGGCAATACCGATGAACCGTATTCATCCGTCAACTGACAGTTTGTCTGTTCCAGCGAAGCGAGCAAACGGTCATGACAAGTAAGAAGTATCTGAACTTTAAAGGGATCATCGGCAAACCATAACGGCAGTGGAGTACCGTCGGAATCAAAAAAAATAAAATCTATATCCAGTAATTCTTTCTGATACAACTCCAGACAACTGTTATGTGTTTCCGTCTCACAAAGTTGATATTCTACCAACTCTCCATCCTGAAAATACAAACTGACCACCCGGTGCATAAAAAACTCCTTTTCAGCAAAAAACCTAAAAAGAAGCCTGTTGTCAACAAATCACGGGTCAATCAGTACCATTTTCCGATATTTCCGGTTGAAATGCTGAATAGGAAAAACTTTTCCAAAGGGGCAATTTCAAAAGTACGCTGTGAGCCAAGACTGGATTTGGTCAGTTGTCTTTCAAGAGCGAGTCAGACAAAAGACAGTTGCAAAAAACAGTTCTCTTGCCAAGCAGAAGTTATTTTTAAGCAGAAGGCATAAAAATGACCGCTGAAACAAAAAAATCCGTTGTTCAAGGAGAACAAGAAGGCATTATCAAGGAAAAATCATGATATATCCGCGAAAAATTATAATAAAAAGCAGTTTTAAGATTTGCAATATTCAATAAATGGCTTATAGTATATAAGGAGCTGTTTGAAAGCGTTTCAAAATTTCATATAGCGGAGAGGTGGCTGAGTGGCCGAAAGCAACGGTTTGCTAAACCGTCGTACGGGTAACCGTACCGGGGGTTCGAATCCCCCCCTCTCCGCCATTTTTGTGCTTAAATTTGGGGTAAAGGTGCCA
>SUVS01000049.1 GCA_015061885.1 Lentisphaerota bacterium | reverse complement strand
GCTGGAGATGGCCATATAGCTCCCAGAGTTGACAGTAGTACTGTTCGCCACGCCGCCGCTGGAAATGTACATGTAGCCTATATCGACAGTAGTACTGTTCGCCACGCCGCCGCTGGAGATTCTCATCCTGCCGCCGGAGTTGACGGTAGTACTGTTCGCCACCCCGCCGCTGGAAATGTACATGTAGCCCCCGCTGTTGACGGTAGTACTGTTCGCCACGCCGCCGCTGGAGAGGTGCATTTCTCCCCTGTCAACGGCGGTATTATCAGCTGCGCCGCCTCTGGAGAGATGCATTTTGCCGCCGGAGTTGACGGTTGTGCTGTTCGCCACGCCGCCGTTGGTGATGTACATATTACCAGCCGATTTGATGGTAGTGCTGCTTGCTACACCGCCGCTGGAGAGATACATTTTGCCGCCGGAGTTGACGGTAGTTCTGTTTGCCACGCCGCCGCTGAAGATGTACATATCGCCCCAGTTGACGGTAGTGCTGTTCGCCACGCCGCCGCTATAGATGACTATATCGCCGCCGGAGTTAACGGTAGTACTGTTTGCCACGCCGCCGCTGGAGATCTCCATATAGCAGTCGGAGTTGACGGTAGTGCTGTTTGCCACGCCTCCGCTGAAGATGTACATATTGCCCCAGTTGACGGTAGTGCTGTTCGCCACCCCGCCGCTGCAGATGTACATATTGCCCCAGTTGACAGTATATCCTGAAATAAAAGCATCTCTCATTTCAAATGCAGAACCGTTATAAGTCCCCTGAATATATGTATCAGAGGCAACAGTTAAATCTAAACGAACTCCAGCTTGAGCCGTTATATCAGTTGCCGTGCCGCCGCTGTCGATGCACATAACGCCGCCATTGACGGTAGTACTGTTTGCCACGCCGCCGCTGTAGATGTACATCCAGCCGTAGTCGTTGACGGTAGTACTGTTCGCCACACCGCCGCTGCCGATCTCCATCATGCCGTAGTCGTTGACGGTATATCCGGAAATAAATGCATCTTTCATTTCAAATGCAGAACCGTTATAAGTCCCCTGAATATAGGTATCAGAGGCAACGGTTATACCTAACCATGCTCCTGCTTGAGCTGTTATATCGGTTGCAGTACCGCCGCTGTCTATCCACATATAGCCGCCGGAGTTGACGGTAGTACTGTTCGCCACTCCACCGCTGAAGATGGACATGTCGCCATCGGAGTTGACGGTAGTGCTGTTCGCCACGCCCCCGCTGGAGATGTACATATCGCCGCTGTTGACGGTAGTGTTGCTCGCCACACCGCCGCTGTAGATATACATTGTGTCAGATACAACTTTACCAGACATGCTTGCTGCATGAGAAAGCAACTGATCGTCTGAACCGAAATACACCCCGGAATATTTGCTGGCGTAGGTTACATAAGCTCCATTGTGAGCATATACATCTCCAACGCACGGTGTCCAGACAACATTAGTTGCCGTACCGCCGCTGTAGATGTACATATAGCCGCCATTGACGGTAGTGCTGTTCGCCACCCCGCCGCTGCAGATGTGCATAGCGCCCCAAGAGTTGACGGTAGTGCTGTTCGCCACGCCGCCGCTGTCTATCCACATAGAGTCCCCGTTGAAAGTAGTACTGTTCGCTACGCCGCCGCTGAAGATGTACATACCGCCCCAGTCGACGGTAGTACTGTTCGCCACACCACCGTTGGAGATGTACATTGATCCCCCGTCGTTGACGGTAGTACTGTTCGCCACTCCACCACTCTTTATCTCCAGACAACCGTAGTCATCAACGGTTGTTGTGTTCGCCACACCACCGTTGGAAATATACATATATGCATTCCAACCGGATATCGTAGTGCTGTTTGCCACACCGCCGTTGGTGATGTACATATCATCATCATTTAACACAATATTATTTGATGTTTGACCACTGCCAATATAATATCCCATAGTAACAACTCCTTTGGTTATTGTTTTTGGGTAAATCCGGCTGTAAACGCCTTTGTCCGTAAGGTAGCACAAAATATATTGAATTGCAAGTAAGCAATCAAGTTTTTTCAGAAAAAAAGTCGGACTGGGCGGTCAGGTCAGGCTGGCGGACTGGGCGGTCAGGTCAGGCTGGCGGACTGGTCGGAAAAATCAGACCCGCCTGCACATGGCTTTTATGCGGCAAGCGGGTCGGTTGGTTGATTATTTTTGTCAGGAAGATTATTCTTTGAAAGCCTCCCGGGCTAATGAATGGGGGTGCTTCCATTCAGGGGTCAGATTATACTTTTTCTTATGTACGCCCGGTGCCCAGCCCAGACGCTGTGCCCATACATCAGCAAAGTCATCGCTCTGATACATAATTGTAAATTCGTCAAGGCGTTCAAAGCCAAGTTTTTCCCCCGCATTGGCCTGATTCGGGCACATAAAACGGCTGGTGAGTTTGCAGTATTCGGGCATTTCCAGACACTTGAATTCAGAGAGTTTACGCAATGCCCGCTCGGCAGTTTCCCGCAGATTTCTGTAAACTTCCTGCACCGGATAGTTTACGGTGGAATAGCGGTTGATCGAACTCTTGGTCGGCACTACTTCCAGATTATCGCCCAGCAGGGCACGGGCTTCGTGGCAAGCGGTATCATCTCCGGAGACCATGATGGTCGGCACACCGAAGTAAGCCGCCAGATAGCTGGAAATACCGATTTCGCCGATCAGTTCGCCATTCAGACGCAATTCCTGAACCGCATGGCTGTTGAATGTATGGCACATGTAACCGTCGGTATGCTCCATGGAGTGGGCACCGATCTGGATAAAGGCATCGTAAGTGCTGTCGAGGTTGACTACCGGCATTGAGTTGCCGATCTGCATAAGAGATGCTTTGGGGTGCAGTTTCATTATATCAATACTGTTACTGCCGCCATGACCGTCAAGAACCACGATTTCTTCAGCTCCGGCGGCGACCAGACCTTCGCATACAGCATTGACTTCATTGACCAGTGCCTGTTCGGCGGTGGGGCGGTTGAGTGTGGTGTTGCCAACCGGACTGTCGCCTCTGCCATTGATACCGGCAGGACCCTCTAAATCAGTAAGAATAAATACCTTCATAAATAAAAACCTGATATTTGTCAAGACTATCACCATGATTGTCTTATCTCAATACTATAACTTTCCGGAACTCTTTTGCAAGCCCTGCGACACAAAAAAATAAAAAAAACTTGCTTCAAAATCATTTTCCGGGCTTGAAATAACAATTTTTTAAATTATTTTAAATGCAGATAAAAAAAATAATGAAAGGAATATTTATTATGAGCGAAATTACCGCTGTATCCATCATGCCCTGTCTTGATATGCAAAATGGCAGAGTTGTCAAAGGCGTTCACTTTGTTGATATTGCTGACGCCGGCGATCCCGTGGCGTGTGCCCGGGCGTATTGTGCCGCCGGAGCTGATGAACTTGCCATGCTCGATATTACCGCAACGGTGGAAAAACGCGATACTCTTATTGAAGTAGTCAAACGCGTTGCCCCGGTTTGCAGTGTGCCGTTTACCGTCGGCGGCGGCATCCGCGATGTTGCCAGTGCCGAAGCGGTGCTCAAAGCCGGTGCCAACAAAGTTTCCACCAGCTCGGCAGCGTTCCGCAAGCCGGAAGTTATTGCCGAAATGATCAAAGAATTCGGTCAAGACAAAGTTACCGTGGCTATTGATGTGGATGTGAATCCTGCGTTGCCCTCCGGCTATGAAGTTTATATTGATGGGGGCAGAACTGCTACCGGGTTTGATGCGGTTGACTGGGCGAAAAAAGTCCGCGATTTTGGTGTGCAGACCATTCTGCCCACCAGCAAAGCCGGTGACGGAGCCAGAACCGGTTACGATCTGCCGGTAATCAAAGCCATCCACGACGCCTGCCCGGAATGTGTGGTCGTAGCCTCCGGCGGTGCCGGTAAAATGGAAGACTTTTTAGCCGCGGCAAAAGCCGGAGCCAGCGTACTTTTAGCCGCATCGGTATTCCACTTCCACCTTATCGACATCGGCGAACTCAAGAAATATCTCGCCGCCAACGGCGTAAAAGTAAAGTAAAATACATATTCAAAAAAGATATTATGAGGTACAGTATCTCATAATATCTTTTATTATATTGCTTCAGCATAAAAAACAGCCGCAACACTTTTGTATTGCGGCTGTTTTGTTTTTTGATTTGACTTATTTGCCGGACTGATATTCCTGCAGGGATTTGACGTTGTTATCGCCCTGCTTGGCGTCGCGGATACCCGCCACTGTGGCATTGGCCGCCGCCATGGTGGTCATGTACGGAATCTTGTACTGAATAGCCATCATACGGATAAAGCTGTCATCAACTTTACTGGCTCTGCCGAGCGGAGTGTTGATTATCAACTGCACCGAGCGGTTTTTGATAAGATCGCTGATATTCGGTCTGCCTTCGTTGAGTTTATAAACTTCATCGGCTTTTACTCCGTTATCGTTCAGGAACTTGGCAGTACCGTCGGTTGCAACGATCTTGAAGCCCATTTCTTCCAGACCTTTTGCCGCGGGCAGAAGTTTATCGCGTTCGCCTTCGGCAACGGTCAGCAATGCCACACCTTCCAGCGGCAGTGCGGCACCGGCGGCCTGCTGGGCTTTGAAGTAGGCAAGACCAAAACTTTCAGCCAAGCCCATGACTTCCCCGGTAGCACGCATTTCCGGCCCCAGGATCGGGTCAACTTCCGGGAACATATTGAAGGGGAACACCGCTTCTTTTACGCCCATATAACTGCGGTCTTTGCGTTTAAGCAGATCTTTGTAATCAGCAAGTTTATGACCGAGCATCAAATTGGTTGCAACTCTTGCCAGCGGCACACCGGTAACTTTAGCAACCAGCGGCACGGTACGCGAAGCACGCGGATTGGCTTCGATAATATAAACTTCGCCTTCGCAAACTGCAAACTGCACATTCAGAATCCCCACAACCTTGAAGTCGCGGGCGATCGCCGCCGCCTGTTCTTCGATCTTTCTGATAATATCTTCGCTCAAAGTTACCGGCGGGATGGTACAAGCCGAGTCACCGGAGTGGATACCGGCAAGCTCAATGTGTTCCATAACAGTAGCTACAAAGGTATCTTCGCCATCAGAAAGTGCATCGACTTCGGCTTCGATGGCATTGCCGAGGAAGCGGTCGATCAGCATCGGGTATTCCGGGCTTACCTGCAAGGATTCCACTGCGTATTTGACCAGCGTGGGTTCATCGTAAATAACAGCCATACCGCGGCCGCCGAGTACGAACGAAGGACGCACCATTACCGGATAACCGATCTTGCGGGCAAGTTTCACAGCTTCATCCAGCGAAGTGGAAGTGCCGCTTTCCGGCTGCTTGATGTTCAAAGCGATCATGCGTTCACGGAAATATTCGCGGTCTTCCGCCAGACGGATACCTTCCGGCTGGGTACCGATAATATTCATCCCCAGATCTTTGAGTTCCTGGGCAATGTTCAGCGGAGTCTGACCGCCGAACTGCACGATCACGCCTTCGGGCTTTTCCTTATTATAAATAGCGATCACATCTTCGACCGTCAGCGGTTCAAAGTAGAGTTTATCGCTGGTATCGTAGTCGGTGGAAACCGTTTCCGGGTTGCAGTTGACCAGCACAGTTTCGTAACCGGCATCACGCAGAGCAAACGCGGCGTGTACGCAAGTGTAGTCAAATTCGATCCCCTGCCCGATACGGTTCGGGCCGCCGCCGAGGATCATGATCTTGCGTTTGTCGGAAACCTTGACTTCGTCGGGTCTGCCGGAGTAAGTGCTGTAATAATAGTCTTCGCCGTTGGCAGTGCCGGATACCGGCACGCGGCAGTAGGTGGCAACCGCACCGGCTTTCATGCGGCGGTCGCGTACCATACTTTCGGATACATTGAAGATCTTTGCCAGATATTTATCGCAGAAACCATCTTTCTTGGCCTGAACCAGCAACGCATCATCCAGCGACATCCAGTTGCAGGCGGCAAGTTTCAGTTCAAACTGGGCAAGTTCCCAAATCTGGGTCAGGAACCACTTGCCGATCTTGGTGCGTTTGAACACTTCGTCAACCGTAACACCTTTTTTGAACGCTTCGTAGATTTGGAAATAACGCTCACTGGAGGGAGTGATAAGTTTTTCGACCAGTTCATCGGCAGAAAGTTTCTCAAACTTCTTGACCATACCCAGACCGGCTCTGCCGATTTCCAGCGAACGGATCGCCTTCTGCATGGCTTCTTTGAAGTTCGCACCAATGCTCATGACTTCGCCAACCGCCTTCATCTGGGTGCCGAGGGCATCTTTTGCCTGCGGGAACTTTTCAAATGCCCAACGGGCAAATTTAACGACTACATAGTCGCCGGAGGGAGTGTATTTATCCATGGAGCCATCACGCCAGTAGGGCATTTCGTCCAGCGTTATGCCGGTGGCCATCTTGGTGGAAAGCACTGCGATCGGGCATCCTGTGGCTTTACTTGCCAAAGCACTCGAACGGCTGGTACGCGGGTTGATTTCAATAACCGTTACTTCGTCAGTCTTGGGGTTGTGGGCAAACTGCACATTACAGCCGCCGATAACGCCAACGGCATCCAGAATCCGGTAAGAGTAATCCTGCAGGCGTTCCTGCAGTTCTTTGGGAACAGTCAGCATGGGTGCCACGCAGAAGCTGTCGCCGGTATGCACGCCCATGGGGTCAACATTTTCGATATAGCAGACGGTGATCTTTTTACCGTTGGCATCACGCATAACTTCCAGCTCAAGTTCTTCCCAGCCGGAAACGCACTGTTCGACCAACACCTGACCGATCAGACTTGCCGCCAGACCGCGGGCCATTATATCGCGGAGTTCTTCAACGTTATAGACAATACCGCCGCCGGTACCGCCCATGGTGTAAGCCGGACGCAGCACCACCGGATAGCCGAGTTTATTGGCAATAGCTTCGCCTTCTTCCACGGTAGTAGCCGGTTCGGAAGCCGCCACCGGTACGCCGATCTCTTTCATGGCGTTTTTAAATTCGATACGGTCTTCGCCGCGTTTGATGGCTTCAAGGTCAACCCCGATAACTTCCACATCGTATTTGGCGAGGATACCGCTGTCGGCAAGGTCGATCGCCAGGTTCAGTGCGGTCTGACCGCCGAGGTTGGGCAGCAGGGCATCGGGTTTTTCCCGCACGATGATCTTTTCGAGGCTCTGCACGGTCAAGGGTTCGATATAGGTGTGATCCGCCATGCCCGGGTCGGTCATGATCGTAGCCGGATTGCTGTTTGCCAAAACGATTTCGTAACCGAGATTGCGGAGCGTTTTACACGCTTGAGTACCGGAGTAATCGAATTCACATGCCTGACCGATGATGATCGGACCGGAACCAATGATGAGGATCTTGTGGATGTCCTTGCGTTGAGCCATCTTTAACCTGACTTTCTTTATCTATCTTTTTTAACGATTAAAAATCTTTATCAATCCCGAAAAAAATGTGCCGAAATCTACGCACAAAAAAGCCGCCGCAATCAAAACAAATCCGGCAAGCCACTTGTTAATATACCATCTCAATGCTGTTTTTTCAAGCCTTTTATGCAATGTTTTATAAACTTTTCGCAAAATTCATTGGCTAACTTGAAAATCGGCGGTATATTTATACCAAATACGGTAACAGAGGATCATTCGCAGAAGATGCACAACCACACTCCCGGCGATTTGCAGAACGCCTTGAAAAAATACTTTGACTTTGACGGTTTTCTCGACTATCAGCAGGAAGTCGTGGAAGCGGTCGTTTCCGGTAAAGATTACTGTGTTATCATGCCTACCGGAGCTGGCAAATCGCTCTGCTACCAGTTGCCGATACTGCTGAAACCGGGTTACGGCATAATCGTTTCGCCACTGATAGCACTGATGAAAGATCAGATAGATTCCCTGCAGGAAAAATCCATTACGGCGGCGGCGATCAACAGTACCGTTGATTACTACGAACAAAGGGAGATACTGAACCGGACAGCCGCCGGCACAGTAAAATTGCTTTATGTTGCCCCGGAACGGTTCGGCAACGAAAATTTCCTGGCTTTTCTGGAAAAATTTCCGCCGGATATTCTGGTGGTGGACGAAGCTCACTGTATCAGCCAGTGGGGGCATGATTTCCGTCCTTCCTACGCAAAACTCGGCACGGTTGCCCGCCGCTTCAACATTCCGCAGGTGTGTGCCTTTACGGCTACGGCAACGCAAAAAGTCCGGGAGGATATTCAGCAGAAACTTGACCGTCCGGAGATGCTCTTTCATGTAGCAGGCTTCAAACGGCCCAATCTGGCGTTCAAAGTATTGGAGTGCCGCGGCAGTGAAAAACTTGATACCGTAAAAACTCTTTTACAGGAAAAAACTCCCGGAGCGACCATAATCTACGCCGCCACCCGCAAACAGGTCGATGAACTTACCGGAGCATTGAACATACTCGGCTACCACGCCGGAATGAGCGATGAAGACAGAACCAATGTTCAGAATGAATTCATGCAGCATCCCAACCCGGTACTGGCGGCAACCAACGCATTCGGCATGGGGATCGACCGCAGTGATGTAAGAAGGGTCATCCACTATAACATAACCGGCTCGCTGGAGGCGTATTATCAGGAAGCCGGCCGTGCCGGACGCGACGGCGAACCGGCTGAATGTATATTGCTTTTCAGTTACGGCGACCGTTTTGTGCAGGAATTTCTGATCGAAATGAGTAATCCGCCGATCGACCTACTGCAGCGGCTTTACAAGTATTTGATCAAACAGACAGAGAAGAATGATTTACCGGAGCTGGAAATCACCGTAAAAGACCTTGTACCATTGCTGGATGCCAGAAACGATTCGCAAATTTACAGTGCGTTGCGTGTGCTGGAACACTACAACAAAATCAGCCGCCACGGCCGCAGTGACAATACCGGTTCTTTACAACTCCGGGGCAATGCGGTTTTGCTGGAACAGATGCATGCCGCCGAAAAGACACAACGCTCACGCTTTATCCACCGGGTGCTGAAAGAGTATGGTTTAACATCTTTTCAAACCACATTCCAACAGCTTTCCATGCTGACCAATTTGAGCATCGAACAGTTGCGGCGGGTGATGCACTACCTCAATGGCGATACATTGAACTGGCAACCGGCTCCCGGCAGCGGAAAAATCGCAGTTACCGACCCGGCAGTAAAAGAGCTGGATATAGACTTTTCGGCTCTGGAACGCAAACGGATGTTTGAACTTGCCAGACTTGAAGATGTCATAAGTTACGCCCAGACCAAAGGTTGCCGCCAAGCCGCATTGATCGGGTATTTCGGCGAAAAAAGCAGGGATTGGAAGTGCAGCTGTTGCGACAATTGCGACCGTTCCGCCCAGCTCAAAGGCCGGGAGCATCAACTCTCCGCTGAAGAAATTGATTCTGTTATTGCCATGCTTGAGTGCGTTCAACGCTTCAACGGCAGATTCGGTCGGGGCAAGATAAGTTTGATCCTTTGCGGAGCCCGCCGCACAGAAATACTCAACTTGAATGTTCAGCACAGCTCACACTTCGGCAGTTTACGCCACTGGAAACAGGATCAGGTGCTGGATTATTTGCGGGCATTGGAAAAAGCTGGACTTTTGCAGTCAACCGCCAGCGATTACCCGTGTCTGATGCTGACACCCGACGGCGAAGATTTTATTGAATTCCCGACGGAGCTGACCTTGAGTCTGAAAGCTCCCGGGGATTCGCCCAAAGCCTCATCCAAAAACAGACCGTCAAAAAAGAAACAGCTCTCTATTGAAGAAAAACTTGCTGATTTTTTTGCTCCGGAAAAAACTGAAGAACCGGAAAAAACAGAAAGCGGCAATATGGCACGGCAACTCCTGGAACGCAATGATTTACGGGAAGAGTTGCGTCAGAAAAGATTATCCATGGCACAGGATAAAGAGCTGAAAGCATTTCAGATATTCAGCGATGCTGTACTCAATGAACTGGTACTGAAAATGCCCGTTACCCTCGAAGAATGTGCCAAAATCAAGGGTATCGGGCAGAGCAAACTGAACAATATCATGCCGGAGTTTCTGGAAATAATCCAGAGTTACCGCCGGGAAAATATGCTTTAGCTCAAAGTAAGCGTAAAACGCATTGAGCTGCGGAAAAAACTCTTACCGGCAAGACTTTGTCCGGCGGAGAAATCAAGTTCTTTTACGCGGCAAAGCAGACTGGCATTTTCACATTCCAATACATGACCATGCAGAAATTGAGCGGTGTTGTAAAGTTTCTGGTCGATAAAAAACTTTTCTTCCGCCGGGAAACGGGCATTGAGGGTCAATTCAAAATTTCCCCATGTACCACTGTTCCAATCCCGGCAGTTCTCCAGATCCAGAGAATAACTGCCGCGGGGTGCGGGAGCAAACTGATTTATACACAGCGTATGATCAAAAACAGCATCGACTTTTTCTGCCAGCAATATACCCAGCGTGCGAAGCAAATTTTTCAAATCCGGAAAATTCATTTCCGGCAATGCTTCCGGGTAAACACATTCTTCCAGCCGGGTAAAAAGTTTGCCGGAGTCATCAATCTTCTCGCAGCCGAATACAAGTTTTACCCGATCAGAAGCTGAATTGCTGTATTCCATACGGTCGAAAAATACCTTACTGAATTCCAAACCGTTCCGGCGGCGGTCGAACGGCAAAAGCTGTAAACTCCCGCCGGAAGCAAAAACTGTACTGTCCAACTGCTCCAGCACCGCCAGTACACGGGTACTGTTTTTAAGTTCCAGGGCAACTGCCGCATCAAGAGCCTGCAATTTGCGGGAACGCAACAGCATAAAATCATCACGCCGCAACTCGTGCCATTGGCTTTTCAAAGAAAAGTCAACCTTTCCGCCGCCGAGATACTCTCCGGCAAACAATGCCATACAATCACCGATTTCAAAAAAATCCTTACAATTATTTTCCATAAAAAACCTCCTGTAAAAAAGATTTTTTTGTCAACACTATAAAAATTACAGCCTGTAAAATAAAAATAACAAGGTTAAAGATATTGCAGACAAAAGTATGCCGCAAAATTTAAGATGGATTTGCACTTTGTCAAGCCCGCTCAAAAGCAAGGCTGGACTGTTGTCAGCAGCATCACTGAAATTAAATAACGATTTTTTACTTGATTTTTGTTTGAATAGTGTTATATTAAGACAACCAATTTAACCGCAGGGGAGTCCGTGCAACGGGCTGAGAGGGAACTTGAAGAGTTCCGACCCTATAACCTGATTCGGATCATGCCGACGTAGGGAGAAGTGCGGAACTGTCAGATTTTTTTCTGCTGTGTCCATGCGTCGGTAGAGTCCCTTAAAATTCCGGAGGTACTTTATGACGCAAATGGCACAGGCAAAAAATGGAATTGCCACAGAGCAGATCAAACATGTTGCCGAAGTTGAACGCCGTTCAGTTGAATTTATCCAACAGGGCGTTGCCGAGGGCAGAATTGTCATTCCAGCCAACATCAACCACAAATCACTTGTTCCCTGCGGTATAGGCCGGGAATTAAAAACCAAGATCAATGCCAATATCGGTAATTCCGCCTTATCCAGCTGCCCCGGAGCCGAACAGAGCAAACTCAATATCGCGCTGCATTACGGAGCTGATACGGTCATGGATTTAAGTACCGGAGAAAATATTACTTCCATCCGTCAGGCATTGCTTGAAAATTGTACCGCACCGCTGGGAACGGTGCCGGTTTATGAAATCGTTGCCCGTTACGGCAGCAAGGATTTTTCCAGAGAAAAAATCCTTTCCGTTATTCAGGAGCAGGCCGAACAAGGCGTGGATTATATGACAATTCACGCCGGATTGCTGCATAAATATGTACCGTTGGCGTTGAAGCGGAAACTGGGGATCGTCAGCCGTGGCGGAGCATTGCTTGCCGCATGGATGAAGGAAAATAACAGAGAAAATCCCTTTTACGAAGCCTTTGACGATATTCTGGAAATCTGCCGGAAATACGATGTAACTTTATCGCTGGGCGATGGTTTGCGGCCGGGGTGTCTGGCAGATGCTTCGGATGCTGCACAGTTTGCCGAATTGGATACTCTTGGAGAATTGGTATGCCGCTGTCGGGAAAAGAATGTGCAAGCAATGGTGGAAGGACCGGGGCATATTCCGCTTGATCAGATCCAATACAATATGGAACGAGAACGCAAAGTTTGCGGCGATGCACCTTTTTATATTCTTGGACCGGTAGTCATAGATTGTGCCCCCGGTTACGACCACTTTGTCGCCGGAATGGGCGGCATGATGGGGGCGTATTACGGGGCGGCAATGCTCTGCTATGTTACCCCAAAAGAACATTTGGGGTTGCCCAATGCCGATGATGTCCGCCGCGGAGTAATTGCCTTCAAGATCGCGGCACACGCCGCAGATGTGGCACTGCACAAACCCGGCAGCCGCGAGCGTGATGATGCGATTTCCGATGCCCGTGCAGAATTTGACTGGGAAAAACAGTTTGAACTGGCACTTGATCCGGCATGTGCAAGAGAACTGCGGGAACAGGCGTTGAATGAAAGTTCAATCCCCAGTCAGCACGGTTCAGAATACTGCACCATGTGCGGCCCTGATTTCTGTTCAGTACGCTTGAGTGCCAGACTGAAAAAAGAAGTTTCAAAAAACTAAACAACTATCGGCAGCAGTAGATGCAGCTGTAAAAAAGTATGCCGCAAGACACGGCTGAATCTTCAACGGTTGCATCTTCCTGCAAGATACATTTCAAACGCCAACGAAATTACATTGTATTCCGTTAAACAGTTTCATAAGTCCAGCTGGCGATCTGTCCGGCTTCCGGGTCAAAGTTTACGCCGACAAGGAAAATCTTTTTGCCGGAATTCATAAACTTGCGGTAATAATCCCGTTCTTTGATTTGCTGCAAAGCGATCTCTTCGCTTTTATTCAGCTTGAACTCCATGACAAACACAAAGTCTTCATTGGTTGCAACTGCATCAATTCTGCCGTTGTTGGTTTTGGATTCAGCTTCGATGCTGATACCCAGCAGCATGAAAATCGAGTAGAAAAGCATTTGGAAATTATTTTCATTTTTCAAATGCACATCATAAGGAATTTTGGCAAAAAATACCTTCATCGTTTCCATAAATCCATCCACATCTCCGGCTGTGACCATGTCTGCCAGACGGTAAACAGAATCCTTCACCTGATCGACATGAAGTCCGCTGCAATCCCCGGTCAAATAGGCCTCAAAAGAACCTTTGACTTCCAAGTTCGGGAACCGGAGCATATATGCCGTATCGCCATAACGCTCAACAGCTTTATCAATAGTCAGATACCCGGTTTGCAGCAGCAGTGTAAGCGGATTGAGTTTCCCGATCTCATAAGCATCAAACGCAAAACTGGAAACCGGATTCCCTAAAACAGCTTCAAAGTTAAAGTTGTTTTTTCTGACCAATTCCAGCAGAAACGACGGTGTGCCGGTGGAAAACCAGTAGTTGTTGAACTTACCGCCGGACTCAAAAAACTTTGCCAGTGATACCGGATTGTAAACAGTTTTGGACTTTTCCTCAAATCGGTAACCATTGTACCATTCTTTGATTTTGGCTTTATACGCATCAATATCCTGTTCACCGGCAAGAGCTGAAATACGGTCGGTAAAATTGCTCTCCAGTTCCTCTTGCGTATAGCCGAACATGGTAGCGTACCGGGCATCCATAGTAATATCAGTCAGATTGTTCAAATCAGAAAAAAGTGAAACATGGCTGAATTTGCTGACACCGGTCACAAACAGAAAACGCTCTTTTGCATTACGGTCTTTCAGTACGCTGTAAAAGCCCTTCAGACATCTTTGAATATCTGCTATATTGGGGTTGGAAATATTGTCAAGAATGGGTTTGTCATATTCGTCAATCAAAATAACGACAGAACCTTTTTCGTATAGCTTGTCGATCAACTCCCCCAAACACAATCCCGGAGTGGCATTTGTCAGCTCTAGCGAATATGATTCGGCGATTTGTTTTACTTTTGCCATCAAGTAACCGGATAATTCTTTTCTGGCATCGGTATCAACATTGTAATCTCCCAAGCTCAAATGGATCACCGGATGCGTTTTCCAGTCATACGGTTTATCATAAATTGCGAGACCTTGGAAAAGCTCTTTTTTCCCCTCAAAGACTGCCTTCAGAGTTGACACAGTAAGCGATTTACCAAAGCGACGCGGACGCGAGAGAAAATACATTTCCTTGACAGGTTTGATCAACTGCCAAATATATTCAGTCTTATCTACATACAGGAAGTTTCCCTGTATCAGGTCTTCAAAATTGTAAACGCTGGTGGTAATATCTTTCATTGTCATATACTCCTGTAACGGGTAATATACACTGTCTGACACTATTTTCAATTGTTTTATTCCATAAAAAACTGAAAATTCGCTTAAAAAGTTTTCCTGGAGTCGGTTGCATCACTTTGATTTTCTTTTATAAAATCCCGGATTATGGAACAGCCTTTTTCCAGTTGAGTTGTATCCGGCGGCGAGGATATGGCAAGCCGCATGAAACTGTACGGTCCCCGCGTTACCGTAAAGCGGTAGGAACAGTAAACACTGACTTTCCGCAAAAGCAGTTGATGTTCGATTTCCATTTCATCCATTGTCATTTCGGGCAACGGCAGCCAGCGAAAAAAAGCCGCCGGGGTGCCCGGTTTGGCCGCTTCCGGGAAATACCGGTCAAAAATACGGTTGCGTTCACAGGCAAGTTCCGCTTTCTGCTCAAGGATCTTGGCGGCTTTCCCGCTTAAAATCAATTCGGTCATGATCTCCGCATCCAATGAAGATGTTTTGATATTCAAGTGAAAAAGTGCATTTAAAAGCGGAACCCGGAAGTTTTCCGGAAATGCCGCAAATGCAACCCGCAAACCATTGCACAATGCCATGGTGGAGTTGCATATATAAATCGTCTGTTCCGGCAGTCTGAAAAACATGGAGTGATAATTGCCTGCTCCGGTTTGCGGAATACCGGTGTTGTCATCTTCGATCAGAATAAGTCCATACCGGGCAATGACTTCAGAGAGTTCATCCTTGCGGTTTTCCGGAATCGTGCAAGTGGTGGGGTTGGCACAATTCGGCATCAGAAAAATACCGTTGATGCCATCCTTTTTACAGCGGTATTCCAACTCATCGGGCATCATGCCGTCGGCGTCGCCTCTTACCGGAATCAACCGTATGTGCGAAAGATGTGCCGTGCCGAGCAAGTTGGAATAGGTGTATTCGTCAATGGCGATCTTGTCGCCGATCTTGAACAGCGAAAGCATCGCTGCACTGATGATATTCTGTGCTCCTGAAAATATGGCGGTGTGCTCGCTGTCGGTACAGACATCCATTTGTTTCATCCAATGAGCCCCTGCCGCCCGCTGGTGCAGATGCCCGGCGGCATCGGTATAAGAATAGAGTTCTTCAATGTACCCTTTGGTCAGAACATTTTTGCTTGCTTCAATTATCGGTGCCTTGATCCGGTCAAATCCCCGCAGTAATCCAAGTTCAATAACATCCTGCGTTTGAGATATTTTCCGGGAATAGTTGTTCCCCGGCATGGCGGCTACAAAAGTTCCTCTGCCGGTTACGCCATAAATCAAGTTCCGCTCGCGGCAGAGGTTGTAGGCTTGCGTTACCGTGGTAAAGTTCAAATCCAGATAATCTGCCAACTCCCGCTGGGGCGGCAGTTTGGTGCCGGAAGAGAGTTTACCCGAAACTATATCGGCTTCCAAAGCGTTGGCAAGTGCGAGATAATAAGGGCGTTTGATCCTGCTCTTATCCGGAGTCCAGCTCAAATAAAAATGTTCAAATGAGTTTGTCGGCATTTTATTGTATTCCATACAATTTTACAATTTGTATTGAATATAGCCCGACATTATATTAAAGTCAAATCGCAAACCTTAAAATCAGGAGAAAAAAAAATGAAGAACGAACAGTATGAATTAAATTGCAATCTTGCACAAATGCTCAAAGGCGGCGTTATCATGGATGTGACCACTCCGGAACAGGCGAAAATCGCCGAAGATGCCGGAGCCTGTGCCGTAATGGCGTTGGAGAGAATTCCCGCAGACATCCGTGCCGCCGGCGGCGTTTCCCGCATGAGCGATCCGGGAATGATAAAAGGTATTCAGGATGCGGTTTCCATTCCGGTGATGGCCAAGTGCCGTATCGGACATATTGCCGAAGCAAGAATCCTGGAAGCCATCGAAATCGACTACATTGACGAAAGCGAAGTTTTAAGTCCGGCAGATGATATATATCATGTCGATAAGCGGGCGTTCAAAGTGCCGTTTGTCTGCGGGGCAAGAGATCTGGGCGAAGCGTTACGCCGTATCAATGAAGGTGCGGCAATGATCCGTACCAAAGGCGAACCCGGAACCGGCGATGTAGTACAGGCAGTCCGCCACATGCGGAAGATGAATCAGGAGATCCGCCGGGTGACGAATATGGCGGAAGATGAACTTTACGAAGCGGCAAAGCAGCTGCAAGTACCATTTGATCTTTTGCTGTATGTTCATAAAAACGGAAAACTCCCGGTGGTGAACTTTGCTGCCGGCGGCGTGGCAACTCCGGCCGATGCGGCATTGATGATGCTTTTGGGAGCTGAAGGAGTGTTTGTCGGTTCAGGTATCTTTAAATCCGGCGATCCGGCAAAGCGGGCGGCGGCAATCGTCAAAGCAGTTACCAACTTTTCTGATTACAAGATGCTGGCTGAACTCTCCTGCGGACTGGGCGAAGCGATGGTCGGGATAAATCCGGCAGAAATCAAGATCATTATGGAAGAACGGGGTATCTGATGCAAATAGCAGTTTTGGCATTGCAGGGAGATTTTGCCGAACACGAAGCCATGTTTCACCGTCTGAATATCCCCACTTGCCAGTTGCGGCAAAAGAGCGATCTGGAGCAGGAGTTTGACGCTCTGGTGCTTCCAGGCGGTGAAAGTACGGTTCAGGGAAAACTGCTGCGGGAACTGGATATGTTTGATACTCTCCGTTCCCGTATTCAGGAAGGCTTGCCGGTAATGGCAACCTGTGCCGGAACGATTCTTTTGGCACAGCAGATATTGGACGACACCGCCGTGCATCTGGGGACGCTGGGTATTTCAGTCAGGCGTAATGCTTATGGCAGACAGTTGAGCAGTTTTCACACCACAGGAACTTTTGGCAGACTGGAAAATTGCCCGATGAGTTTCATCCGGGCTCCGCAGATAGAGTTCTGCGTTCCCGGCGTGGAGATCCTTGCCGAACACAACGGCAGAATAACCGCCGTCAGACAGGGCAGCCAACTGGCAATGACCTTTCACCCGGAAGTGGCAACCGATGCCCGGATCGCCGGATATTTTATATCCGAAATAGTTCAAGCGAGCCGCTGAAGTTTTCGGAAAAACAGCGGCAGTTTTTCTCCTGCCGCTGTTTTATCTGAAACGCAGTGGACCGCAACTCATCTGTCAGTTGCCTGGTAATGCGTTCCATTCAAGAACAGCATACAGCCAAATATCTAATGACTTTTTCTTTCCCAAGCTCTCAACATCAGTTCAAAGTCCTGACGGGTTTGCGGGACTTCGTCTTCCGCCATTGATTTGCAGAGTTCCAAAACAATAAACAACATTCCGATAAATGGTAATGGTAGAAAAATTGCCCACCAGACAACCGATGCCGCACCAATGCCCCAAAGAACAGCAAAGATACAAATTCCGTACAGGAGCCATTTATAATTTTGTGGTTGAGCAATTGTTATATGCAAAACCGTTGCATTTTCCGACACTTTTTCAAATTCAATAAAGATTTCTCCGCGGGATGTGTTGCGGCTTGCCCGAATCGGACGCAATTGCAGCGGATTATCCGGATTGCGGGCAAAAACACCCGTGTTACTCAATCCGATACAGGCTTTAAGAGCTTTCCACGAAAAAGTATCTGCTGTTGATGGACATTCTTTAAGAAGAGCTTCTTTCAAGGCATCTTCCGAAAGGGTCGTCCTGATACAGTATTCCGCATAAGGTCGGTAGTATTTATCAAAGAGGTTCATTTTTTCCGCTTGTAGTGTTTTAATGGTCTATTTTTCATCAACAGTATTCTCCCGATCCGGCTTATCTTTCCGCGGTTTCCGGATTTCGTTAAAAATCACATACAGAGGCCACCCCAGCAATAACGGCGGAAAAAAGAAGAACATTATCAGGCACCCGCAACCACTCATAACCACGACCTCAATAAGTTAACCCAAATATAATAAAAGGAAGAGCTTTTCCGGTTTCTATCGGTATTGGCATCGAAAAAAGGTAGCTTAAAACAAAAAGTCCGTAAATAAGCCATGTCCACTTGCTTTTCCAATCACAATAAAAGAAAAACAAAACTGTTATTACAGGCGGCAATATCCACATAATCCCCATACTCAAAAAAATTGATAAAGCAAAACTCCCCTGCCCTGTTACAAAAATACTCGGCCATTTAGTAATAAAGCACCATAAAGGATTGCAAAACCATTCATTTTCATATCCGGCTCCGGTAAATAATCGGTAAATCGGATAGGCGTATAAACTGCCCAATTGCGGTACAGATCCGATGAAAATCAGAAGAATATTGACAAACAACAAGGCAAAAAACTTTTTCACTGCTTGAGTCTCCAATATATCTTAACTTTTGCCGTAAAATTTGTAAAATCAAATTTCATTTGCATTGAATTTTTTATTTTAACAAAGCAGAAAAATTCCACGATTACCGAAATTACGGCCAAGTATTTAGCTGATGAGCTTTACGCATAAAGGTGTTCAGATTATTACTGATTCGCCTTCGTGTGCAAGCATAACATTTTCCCGTCTGGCGACAGCTTCCTGCTCTGCCGGATCGGTGGGCCACAAGGTGCGGGCCCGATGATCGAACCAAACTTTTACATCTTCTGTGATATTGCCCGTTTGTTGCAATACCCGACGGATTGCGGCAAACATTACCGGATCGCTGTGTTCAAATATCCGCCAGTTATCCGGTTGCGACATGGTGGTATCCCAGATAATTGCATCAATATGTTTTCGTCCGATCAATCTGCGTGCCTTGCTCAACATCCACGCTGTATCCAATGCGTAAAGCAGAGTTTTACCATTGCAACTTATAAGGTAATTGAAAGTTTCTTCTCTTATATCTTCAACCACATGGTTGGCCGGAAGAACGAGAAATGAGCAATCGTTAACAGTGAATTCATCGCCGTAAGTTATAACATGCACATTGCAGAAATCAGCAACTTTTCCGCAGGCTTGAGCTGAACCGTAAAAATCAATTTTTCTGCCGGAAGCAACATTGCGGATATTGTCAAGATCAAAGTGATCGCTGTGACTGTGGGTATTGACGATACAGTCTATCTGTTCAGGATTCACCCCGAAACGCTCCATGGCAGCTTTCGCCGTCGGCCCGCAATCCAGCAGAATGTGTTCTTCCAGTAAACTTACAGTACTGCCGGCAATACCTTCTTCGCCGTATTTTGACCAATCGTAGTCAGCGGCTCCGGTTCCTAAAAACATCAACTTCATAATAATAGATCCCGTGTATAAAATTAAGTATTATTTTTCAGCCATTGCTCTGGCGATCGACCAATAGTCGTTAGTCAGGATGGTGTCAATGCCCATATCCAGATATTCCCTTACTTTGGCTGGATCATCACAATAAAAGAGATTGCATTTGATATTGTTGGCATGAGCTTTGTCTATCATTTCCTGATTTATATAAGGCAGAAAAATCTGTGCTTTCTGACATTTGTACTCTATAGCCATATCAATGATTTTCCACGGTTCCGGATAAGCCCCCATACAGCGGGATATTTCGGGGGCAACTTCCAAAGCACACTTCATAACGCTGTAAGCCCCCATAAAATAGACATGTTTATGCTGATCGTATTTGTAGAGCAAATCGACTATCTGTTCCATTGATTTTCTCGAATAATAGTGCAGTGAATCCAACCCCTCGCCTGGATTTTTCAAGTGCAGATTAAAAACCGCGTGTTGGGAAAATTTGCTCAAAACTTCTTCAAAAAGAGCGATTTTTGTGTGGGCAAAACGCTCGGAAAAACGACTGCCGAAATCATACTCATATAATTCAGCAAGCGTTTTGTCTTCGATCATGCCGCTGCCGTTGGAAACCCGTTCCAGTTTACTGTCATGAGCTACGACCGGAATCCCGTCACGGGTGAAACGCACATCAAATTCAATTTCAGCAGCTCCCATGCCGATAGCGGCACCGAAAGCGGCAAGTGAATTTTCCGGTGCAACCGTATTGAACCCGCGATGGGCACAAATTCTCGGATAAGGCATCGACAAATCGTCCGGAACCAGAAATTGAACAGAAGATATGGAAGAAATCATTTTTGCACCTCATATATTTTTATGTAATCTCAATATACTATAGATAATGCAAATTACAAATTGAAATTTGCATTTCAAACAGCATATTATCTCAAAACTATAGAGAATTACAGAACTGTGAAAAAAGTCTCAGGAAAACAAAAAGTATAAAAAAATACAGTTGAGGACTTTCTCTGTGAGAGTATCTTCCATGTTATATTTCCTTTTTAACTTCTGAAAAATATACCATAAATAGAGGAATTTACAACTTCTGAAAAATATTTTTGAATACAATATCAGAAGTAGCGATTGGCGAAAGACCTGCCGCTATGTGTTTTAAGATATGCTTCAAAAGCATAGGCTTTTTCTTTTGCTGAAAACGCAACTGCTGTTTCGATTTTCCACGGTTTGAATTTGGATGTATGTGGAACTTCGCCGGCGTTGTATTTGGCAAGACGGGCTGATAAATCTTCTATCCCCCGGTATAACGATGTGTTCCGGTAGCGATGTCAACCAGTAAATATACAAATCACCTGCGTTTTTATCTTCCCGATCATCAATTGTTTACAACGCATCTCGCCGCAGTAGCCCGGCTTCTGAGTGCTTTGCAACTCTACGCCGTGGCAGGCTTCACTTTGGCTTACGCCAATTTCCTCTCCGGTCTGCACCTATGGCTTGCCCGGGCGTAAAAAAGATATTATGGGAGAAACAAGAGGTCTCTCATAATATCTTTGTGAAGCCTGGTGGATGTTGTAAGGAAAATTGAAATAATTCTCTTACCCTCAAAACAGCAAAATCTGTTCGAGTGTGGAGCTTACTTTTATTTGAATGAAACATCTCCCAAATTCTCCGTAAGTAGAAAAACTTTGGTCGGATGTTAGTTAATCTGCAATCTGTTCCGCTCAAATTCAGCATATTTGAATATGACTAACGACCTCTGCAAATATATCCCAGCAGAAAAAGTGCCAATATAAAAAAATTGACCGCCCATATTCCGGAAATGCCGTTGTAAAATTTTATTTGATCTTTCTCTTTTTTGCCACGCCATAACATAAGTCCGTATGGAACAAGCATAAATATCACCCAACCGGCAGCAGCGGAAAATATCGAATATATACTGTCTGATTGACCGGCATTGATTCGATCAAGCTGAAAAAGCGCTGTACCTGTAAAAATCAGAAAGCCAATTGGAGCAACAGCAAGAAGTCCGAGATTTTTGAGAAATCCTGCCCCTTTTTCCCGGAGAGTTCCCAATATAAGTGCCGAAACAGAAAATACCGGAATAAAAAACAGTATAACCGACAGTATGAAAAAACAGCAAATCGCATTCAAACTTTCTTCTTGAAACAGTTTATCTTTGACAAAAACACCGTTTGTTACGCACTGGTAATAAAGTACAACCGATAACGCTCCGCAAAAAAGCAGTACCGTGATCATGCCCCAGATCATTTCCGCCCAATTCGCAGGATTTTCTTTTCTCAATTCCTTGAGCAAAGAAAAAATAAACGGCACGATCCCCAAAGTGCCTCATACGGTACATATCGCCAATCCAAAGCGAGAATGACTGAAACTCAAACGGGACAAAACTGCGGAACCGATTACCAACCATGCAAAAGAAATGGCTAATTCAGACAAGAATTTTATGATTCCGGTCCATTGTTTTCTTTTTCCGGCACAAACAACACCAAAGATTGCTGTCACCAGACAAATAATTTGTATGATGGCAGCAAATAATATTCTGATAAAAGAATTTTCCAAGCTGAACATAGCATCTCTATTCAGAAAAGCTTGATATTAAAATACATGAAATGAAGTATCCGGGATGTTTTTTCCCATATTCACGAATTCAAACGCCCAGTACATAACAGAAAAACAGTATCAGCGAGCTTAAAAACAATCCGATAGTAAGTAACCCAAGCCCCCCGGTTTCTATTTGTGGAGTATTCCTGATTTTTATACCTTTGATCATAACGGCACTGAATGGAATTAACATAGCGACAGTACATAAAAACAACCCCACCCAGGATACAGTTTCTAAAAAATCAATCTTACTTATTGTTGCTGTGAAAAATGAATATATAAGCATAAAAATCGAAAAAAATACCAAAATGGCGGGAATAAATAAAAAATATACCAAACTCTCTAATACCCCCTGCCATCTTTTATACTTATAACTGCAATAATAAGTCAGCAGAGACATAAGCACCGACAACAGCAAGCAAATTCCAGCGAGATCAAAAAACATTTTTTCCTCTTTGCAATTATTTAAGATAATAATAATCTAACATAAAAAGCAGTTTTTTCAAATTATAAAAAAATTTTAATTATATTGAGGCAATTTCAAAAGTTTTTTGCCAGCTCAAACTATACTCAGCAACTCATCTGCAAAACTTTTTCACTCTTTTTATAATTACCCCTTGAATTCGCCGCCACAATCAACCCAATTTTATATTTCTTCTAAAATTAATCTGAATAACAGACCTCCTATGAGAGACTGTTTGTCAAGTTATATTTGCAAAAAAATCGTAAAAAAGTTGATAATCAGCAAAAGATGATTCCCAAAGGTTGCTTTTGTCTTGCTCCTATTCGCGTTCTGTAATG
>SUVS01000048.1 GCA_015061885.1 Lentisphaerota bacterium | reverse complement strand
GTTCGCCCGGTAAACCGGTTGATTCCACGGTACTGTTTTGTGAGAGAAACGGAGTCAGCAGCAGTGCCAGAAAAAGAAATACCGCACTGCCGGTTTGTGCTGCGACCGGAGCCGCCGGAGCAACACTGGCGAAAAACAGCAAAAACAAGCCGCTCGCCAGTTTCAGGAGAAAACGGCAGTGTTGTTTGATGACTGCTGTAAAAAATTTCTTCAATGCCAATACCTGTCTTGAGCTGATACTTATTTGCGTTTTTTTACTTTATATCTGGGCAGATTTTCCGGTGTTTCTGTCAAGTCCATTGCCCAATCCCGCAACCGCTTCCGGGGTTTTTCTGCATGAAGTGCTTTAGCCTGCGGTTTTTCCGGTTTGCTGTCGGAAAAAGTCTTTTCTTTGCCGGACTTTTGGCGTTTCTCAAAACTTTTTTCCGGCTTGGAGGAACTGTTTTGGGGTGCTGTATCCGCAGTATTTTTATCGCCGTTGCGGTCATGACGGCGGCGACGTGACCGGCGGTCGCCGTCTTGAGGTTTGTCGCGGTGTGTTCCGTGCATACTGCCGAACTGCCGGTTTTTGGTGCCGGAGAGCGGCGGATAGTTTTCCGGAAGCAGTTCCCGGTAAAATTTCATATCCAGCATGGCTGCCATAACTGCCAACGGATCAAAAACTTCGCTCAATTCTTCCGCCATCTGCCAATATACTTTATTCACTTTAGGCAACCGTTCTTCGAGTGCTTCGCGGAAACGCTGTTTTTTGGCGGAAATGATCGCTTTGGCATCGGGTAGCGAACGCAGCTCCAGAGCGTTGTTGGTTGCTTTGCGGATGGCGGCAAAACGCTTGCCTTCGGAGGGGGAAAATATGGAAATAGCTACACCTTTTTTGCCCGCTCTGCCGGTACGGCCGATGCGGTGGGTGTAAATATCTGTTTCCTGCGGCAGAGCGTAATTTATCACATGCGTCAAATCATTTACATCAATACCTCTGGCGGCTACATCGGTAGCTACGAGCATATCAAAGCGGCGGCATTTGAATTGTTCAATCACGCGTGTACGCTGATTCTGCGTCAGTTCACCATGCAATGCTTCGGCAGAAAATTTGTTTTTCTGCAAATTCATAGTCAATTCATCAACATCGGCACGGGTGCGGCAGAAGATCATACCGTAGATTCTGCCTTCAGCATTCAATATACGCTTGAGAGCGTTGAACTTATCTTCGCGGCGGACTTCGCAAGCCCATTGTTCGGTCAGAAATTCAATGGACTGTTTTTCCGGAGCAGGAGCCTTGATGTATTGAGCGTTGTGCATGAACTGTTCGGCGATCTTGCGGGCTTCGGCGGGGACAGTTGCCGAAAACATCAGCATTTGTTTTTCGTTGGGAGTTTCGGCAAGAATAGTTTCAATATCTTCCACAAACCCCATGTCGAGCATTTCGTCGGCTTCGTCCAGAATGGCAAAACGGATATTTTTCAGTTTGAGGGCATTGCGTTCCATCAGGTCGATGACTCTGCCGGGAGTTCCAACAATAATATCGGCTCCGCCTTTGAGTGCCCGCAACTGTATTTCAATGGGCTGACCGCCGTAAACAGTTACAGCTTTAAGTTCGCGGCCGCCGATGAATCGGGCAGTTTCATCGGCAATCTGCATGGCAAGCTCGCGGGTGGGAGCCAGAACTATTGCCCGCGGACTTTTTTGTCTGCCCTCCGGCAAAAGCCGTTCAATGACCGGTAATGCATAAGCGGCGGTTTTGCCGGTGCCGGTTTGAGCCTGGGCGATAAGGTCGCACTCTTCGTTGAGCAATTTGGGTATCACCATAGCCTGAATAGGAGTCGGGCAGGTGTAAGAGCGTTTTTCAAGTATATCAAGAGTGCCTTGCGAAAGAGCAAGTTCGGCAAAGTTTTGAGCGAGATTTTCCGGCATCAGTCAAATTCCTGTCTGTTTGATTAAAAAAACATATCATATTAATATAGCACAAATTCTGAATATTTCAACCCATCGGGGGGGATGCAACCGCCCAAAGTCCATGTGCTTGTGAAAAAATATTGATATTTTGTCTTTTGCAAGTTGCAATATTATCAAAGTGTATTATATTAAGTAAAATGCGTTTTCCGTATAAAACGCTTCCGGTGGTAACTTTAGCGGTTTTGTCCGACCGTTTCTGCCGCTGCCGGGGATCGAAAATGGAAAAAATGAAAGGAATGGACAAATGAGCATGGCTCCCAAAGCAGAAACCATTGCCAAGTTCGCCCGCAAAGATGGCGATACCGGCAGCCCGGAAGTGCAGATCGCTCTGATGACTGCACGCATTCAGCACCTCACTGAACACCTGAAACGCAATCGCAAGGATTACAGCACCCAGACCGGTCTGCTGGCTCTTGTGAACCGTCGTAAAAAGCTCCTGGCATATCTCGCCCGTGAAAATTATGAGCGTTATGTCAGCTTGTGTGCAGAACTCGGTATCCGCCGCAAGTAATTATCGCGTAAGATAATTGTAAAGCATCCGTGCCAAATGGTTCGGGTGCTTTTTTTGTCGGGGAGTATTCAGTTGTGTAAGGAAAATTCGCAACCGCAGTAACTTTGACGGTATAACTCCAGCTCTTTTGCTTTGCGGTTGCCTTTCAGAAAACCGTCCTGCTTTTTAAAATCCCACGGCGAAAAGCGTTCATATTGACTGCCGATTTCAAAAATCAGTTTGCTGGATTTGTGCGGACTTACGGTCAAACTGGTGGCAAATTCATTAAACCCAAGTTCGACGGCGGCAAGAGCTGTACGGCTCAACGACCAGTTGAAGCATATTCCACAGCGTTTGCCCCGTTCCGGTTCGGCGGCGAAGTCGGCGGTGCGTTTAAGCCACGAAGCGTGATCGTATTCATCAATATAAAGCGGAATATTTTCTGCTTGGGCAAGTTTTCTGGCACTTTCAAGGCGTTTTTCGTATTCTTCGAGCGAATTAAGATTGCTGTTGGAGTAATAAAAAGCAAACTCCACACCTTCATTACGCAGGCGGTCGATACACCCGCAGGCACAAGGGGCACAGCAAATATGCAGTAATAATGTTTTTGACATGGCAATATTTTCTTTCTGTATTATATTATAAGATAGTATGATGTTATTTTTTTGCAAACCGGATCATTTCAAAAATGTTTAATTTTATTATCCGCCGACTGGGCGAAGCCGTTTTGGTTATGCTGGGGGTGCTGGTGCTGACATTTATGTTGTTTCAAATGGCGGCAGGCGATCCGGCGGCGGCGGTGTTGGGTAAAAATCCCAAGCCCTTGGAAATCGAAAATCTGCGGCGTGAACTCAAAAGTGATCTGCCGCTCTTTTACGGGCATTGGTGCAAAAGCGAAGTTTATCCGGCGGCAGACTACTCCAAAGGCAAAGTCGAATTACCTGGTATCAAGCTACCCGATAATTGCGAAAAAAAATCTCAAGCCGTAGCCATTCCCAAAGATTCTTTTATTGAAATAAAACGCAATTTTCCGGTTGGCGAAAAGGTTTTGTGCCGTATTTCCGGCAGCGGTATCTGGAGCGTGGGAGGAATAGAGGCTGTACTGCCGGTGTGTGCATGTTGTCGTGGATTCGGTAATGAAGAAATTATATTTAACGAAATACCGGAACGCTTGCACCTGAAAGCAGTGCAGAATCATAACAACGAACTGCAAAAAGTTGAATTTTTCCGCTATCAAGACAATACCTTCAACAGCCAGTTTGTCAATTCATTGCGTGAGCTGGTGGATTTTAAGAGTACATTTCCTTACATAACATTTCTGAATTTCGGCAAAACCATCACCACCCGCGAGCCGATCAACAATATTATTGCCCGCGGGATAGTGCCGTCGCTTTCGGTGATGCTGCCGGTTTTTCTGCTTGAATTGCTGCTGGGAATAATCTTTGCCTTGATCGCCACGGCGTGCAAAGATACTTTCATCGACCGGGCGTTACTGGTGCTTTCGGTGGCGGGTATGAGTATAAGTTATCTCGTGTTGATTATTGCCGGACAGTGGTTTTTAGGGTATTACCTTAACTGGTTTCCGGTATGGGGTTGGGGCAATATAAGGTATCTCCTGCTGCCGGTGCTGCTGGGCGTGGTTTCCGGTTTGGGCGGCGGCGTGAGATTTTACCGCACGGTGTTTGTCAATGAGCTGAAAAACGAATATTTGCGTACTGCCACTGCCAAAGGATGCGGCAAAACGACCGTTTATGCCAAACACCTTTTGCGTAACGCCATGGTGCCGATCATTGCCAGAGCGTCAACGGTACTGCCGTTTATTTTTACCGGCAGTCTGCTGCTGGAATCATTTTTCGGTATTCCCGGTTTGGGGTATGCCTCGCTTGATGCACTCAACAATTCTGATTTAGCTTTGCTCAAGGCTCTGACCATTGTCAACGCGCTGCTTTTTGTGGTGATAAATCTGATAGCCGATCTGCTCTGTGCATGGGCTGACCCGCGTATCAGATTAAAGTAAGTGCATCCCGGCAATCATTGACAAATGCTTCCACTGTTTCCGGCCGGGTATTCCACGAGGTCATGAGGCGTATGCCGCCGGCACCGATAAAGCTGTAAAAATGCCATCCGGAGTTTTGCAGTTTTTCGGCAGCACGCGGCGGCATTTCCACAAAAACAGCATTGGCTTGAGTCGGAAACATGAGCTTGATTCCGGGAAATTTTATCAACTCATCTGCCAGATATTGTGCCATATTATTGGCATGGCGGGCATTTTTCAAAAATATATCATTTTGCAGCAAGCCGATAAACTGTGCGGATATAAAACGCAGTTTACTGCCCAACTGCCCGGATTGCTTGCAGCGGTAGCTGAAATCTTCCGCCAGTTCCTTGCGGAAAAATATCAATGCTTCGCCCAGCATACCGCCATTTTTACTGCCGCCGAAAGTCATTACATCAATTCCCGCTTTCCACGAAAGTTCAGCTGGCGTACAGTTATTCCACGCCACGGCATTGGCAAATCTTGCTCCGTCCATCTGCACGACCAGATCATGGGTGTGAGCCTGCCGGGTGATTGCGGTGATTTCCTGCGGCGTGTAACAAGTTCCACATTCAGTACTTTGAGTGATTGTTACCGCCCGCGGTTTAGGGTAATGCAGATCGTTGCGTTTATTGACAAAGTAATCCACCGCATCCACCGGCAATTTACCGTTTACATTAGTTGCCGTAAAAATCTGACTGCCGCCGGAAAAAAATCCCGGAGCCCCGCACTCATCAGTCACAATATGAGCGGTGTCAGCCGCGATCACGCTGTGAAAAGGCGTACATATCTGTGCCAGAGTCAGGGCGTTGGCGGCGGTGCCGTTGAAAACAAAAAAGACTTCACAATCGCACTCAAACTTTTGCCGGATAAGTTCACATGCTTCGACTGTCCACGGATCGTTGCCGTAGCTTTCGGCATAATTATTATTGGCTTGAATAATGGCGTTAAGAACTTCCGGAGCAACCCCGGAATAATTGTCGCTGGTAAGCTGTTGAGGTTTTTCTGACATATTTACGCTCCTGAAGTAATAAAAATTTGACATCTTATATATTGTTTATTATATTATACATCAAGAGTAAAGGATTTGCAAATTTTGTTTAATAAAAATTAACAGGTTTAATATATTAAACGATTAAAGGAATAAAAATGCAGCAGTATAATACGCCTGATTTGCCGGAATTGGGGGCAAATGTCAAACGCGAGCGGATAAAACGTAATTGGACGCAGGACGAGCTTGCCAAGTTTTGCGGGGTATCTAAAGCGATGCTGTCGCAGGTGGAATCCGGCAAGGTGAATCCCACGATCGGGACATTGTGGAAGATAGCCTCGGCTTTGGAAGTGGAGTTGAATTTTCTTTTGCGGGGCAAACCGGAGGTTCTCCGCTGTTTTGAAGTCGGCAGAAGTGCCGATTTGCCGGTTTTGCTTGAAGGCAGCAGTAATCCGGTACGGATCAAAGTGCTTTCCGGCGTGGAATTACTGGGCAAGCTGGAGTTTTATCATTTGACCTTTCCGGCGGGGGCGGTGCTGGAGTCGAGTGCCCACTATCCGGGAAGTGAAGAAATCATCACGGTCATCTCCGGCAAGGCAGATGTCGTTGCCGGTGAGCGGTCAACCGGTTTGAACGCCGGGGATGTATTGCGTTTTGCCTGCGATGTGCCGCATAAAATAACCAATTCCTGCGATCAGAAAACGGAAATACATATGATCGTACGGTTTACCGCTGAAAATAACAAATAATAAAACACGGGTTTCGAAAACGCAAACACATTAAGGCTTAATGCTGATTTTTTGTGTCGGCAACAATAAATGCACCACTTCTGCAAGTTGATGTTTTCCAACTTGACGGAATGGTGCATTTACTTTTACGGAACACAATTTTTCCGCTTCAGAACTTTTACAGGCGTTTGATTTTAACGCAGTTTGAGTGTGCCTAATGCCAGCAATGCAAATATTCCTGACAATATCCAGAATCTTACTACGATCTGGGTTTCTGTCCAACCGAGCTTTTCAAAGTGGTGATGTATGGGCGTGCAGAGAAATACCCTTTTGCCAGTGAGTTTGAATACCGGTACCTGGATCATTACTGAAACTATTTCCATAACAAATACTCCGCCGACCAGAAAGAGCAGGAATTCCTGCCGCACCAACACCGACAGCAAGCCGATGATCCCGCCCAATGCCAGACTGCCGGTATCACCCATGAACATACTTGCCGGATGGCAGTTGTACCAGAGAAATCCGATACACGCTCCGATCACCGCCGCCGCAAAGACCACCGCTTCACCGGCTCCGGGAATAAACGGTATGAGCAGATATTCTGCAAAAACCCGGTGTCCGCACAAATATGCCATCACCGCATAAGCTATGGTCGCAAAAATCATACATCCGGTGGAAAGACCATCTTTGCCGTCAGTCAGGTTCACTGCATTGCTTGCTCCCATGATCGCACCTACCGCCACTATCGAAACCCATACGCCAGTTGCTACTGGAGTATTGACAAACGGCACATACAAATTACGCATATAAGGAGCAAATTCCGGTATGTAATAAAGCCATGTAACTGCCGCCGCCGCCACCAGAAACTGCCCCAGCAGTTTGATCTTGCCGGGAATACCGTCCCGCCGGCGGTATGCTACTTTGGCAAAGTCATCAGCAAAACCCAGCAAGCCCAGCAGTACGGTCGAACCGACCAATATAGCGGTAAGTTCCAGCGGCTTCATCCACAATATTGCTGAAACTGCTATGCCCAGAATTATCAAAACTCCGCCCATACTGGGCGTTTTGTCTTTTTGTTCGTTGACAAATTCCTCCACCACGCCGCCGTAACGGCTGGGGGCGGTCGCCCGGAATTTTTTCAGCATACGCACCGTTGCCGGCCCCAGCAGTATTACTATCAGAAAAGCCAACGCTCCGGCACAACCGGCCCGGAAACTTACATAATTGAACAACCGGAAGAACCCCAGTTCCGGATTATTGCTCAAATACGACAGGTAATAAAACATTTTTTTCCTCTTGCAAAAATTTTTGTTACAATTCCGTTATAAATTTTCCGTCCGGTTTTGTCCATTCCCGTTGAGCGTAAAACTCTCTGATCGCTTCAGCAACCGAAGTGTGGCTGGCAGTTGTGATCTTGCGTTCCGGCAGATCGCCGACCAGATCAAAGAGCCGCGGCGAAGTTCTCCGGTATTCTGCTGTGATACTGTAACTTGTGCCCGGCAGGGGGACTGCGGCAAAAGCGTCGGGATCGTTTTTGAACTTTTCTGCTGCAAGCATACATTGCAAACGAATATCGGCTAAAACTTTTGCCCGCGGGTAATGCACTGCGGTACTTTCAAAATTGAACAGGTCTTCGGCTTTGCGGTCTTTCCCCTGCGGTGTATTGAAACCTTCTTTTACTGCAACCGTATAGATATTGGGGATCAGTTCGGCAGCTTCCCTGGTCAACGCCAAATCGCCGCAGGCAAAAATCGTCGGAATATTCAACTCATTATAGGTATATGCGATCTGTCCGAATTCACCGAGCGATACGCCGTTTATTCTGAAATCCACCGCTTCTTCGGTTTGCGTGTGTGCCAGATGAGCGTTGGCGGTTCCAGCTTTTGCATGCTGACCGACAAATGCCACAGCATCAACTTCTTCGTAAGAAACCGGAAAATCTTTGCATCCCCGCTGGAGTGCCGCCCGGCTGTCAAGCAGCTCGCCGCGGATGGAACCGCCGGAGCCATGACCGTCAAATACGATTACTTCAGTGGCGCCGCCGGTAAAAAATCCGTCAACAGCCGCATTTACTTCTTCGGTCAGAAAACGGCACGCTGTTTCATTGCGTCTGCCTTCCGGTACGCACCAGTCGTCAAAGTTAAGAACTCCGTTGACACCTTCCAAATCTGTAACAATATATATACGCATAGCAGTAAATCCTTATATTTTTACCAATGCAATTCGTCCTGTTCGGTATTTTCCGGCAGTTTGTATGGCGTGATATGCCCGACATCGGAAAAATCCAATTTGAATTTCTCAATGACCCAACGCACCAGATTAGGAATCGGCAGGGTCGTTACGATCGACAACACCACAATGGCGTTGAAGAAGTCATCGGAGAGCATTCCCAGATCTTTACCGATCGCCGCCGCCGCCAGTGTTGCCGAGAGCTGCGGTACGGTCATCAAGCCGGCACAAAGTCCTTTACCGTTGCTGAAACCGGAGAACTTCATGGCAAGGAATCCGGAAAGAACTTTACTGCCGACAAGACAGACAATAGTGTAAAGAATGATCGCCAGATTATCTGCCGAATTGAAAATCAGCCGGAAGTCAGTTTTCATACCAATGGAAATAAACAAAAACGGTATCAGCAAGCTGTAGCCTATGCCCTCAAGTTTACAGAACAGTGCCGAATTACCCATTTCTTTGACTACTTTGGAAAGCCCCAGTCCGGCGATAAATGCACCAACCACCAGGTTGATGCCCAGAAATTCCCCGACCAGCACCGAAAGCAGTATCAGGAAGAGAAAGAATGTTACAAGAGCATCTTCGTCGTGGGCAAGGTATTTACGGGCAAAATGCCCGATACGGTTGGCTCCATAACATGCCAGGATCATATAGAGCAAAGCTATAAGCAGAAATGCCGGAACAAACCAGTTGCCGAAGACAGCCGGATTTATATAGTCAAAAACCGAAAGACTCTTGACCGCCCCGGTTCCGCCGGTACCCATTTGCATACGCTTGAGCTGTACGCTGACCGCCAGCAAAACAATACTGCCGATGTCGGTTATAACAGTGGATATAAGCACTGCCGCACCGAATCTGGTTTTGGCAAGTTTCAACTCGCGGATGACCGGAAAAACGATCCCCACCGAGTGGGACGCAAACAAACTTGCATACAAAAGCTGCCCCGGCAGGTCCATCGGCACAAAATTAAAGTAAACCAGAAATCCGGCAACTGCGGGCATAATGAAGGTCAGAATACTCAACCAGATCGTCGGTTTGCGGACAGATTTGATAAGTTTGAAATCCGCTTCCAATCCGGCAAGGGTCATCAGAAAGACCAGCCCCAGAGAACCCAGAGAGTTTATAAGTGTAAGCGAATGTGAACGCACCACCTCCGGATCAACGCCCAGAAAGTTCAGATATTTGGCAAGGAAATTCAGTACCCCCAATCCATTGGGCCCGATAACCATACCCATTACCAGCAATACGATAACCGAAGGTACTTTGAACCGACGGAAACAAAGAGGAACTAATGTGATAATTGCCCAAAATGCAATAAAGATAATCAAAAATGCTTCTGTACTCATTTATAAACGACCTTTTGGATTTTCAATTAAAAATACATAAAATCAATTTACATCTTCTATGAGTTTTTGGCAACTTGCAAGAGCTTTTTTTTGCAAAAAAAGATTGAATGCAAAATGTTTTTTGTATTTTATGGAATAAAATAGTTGGAAATAGTGTCAGTACAGTGTATATTACGCACTACAGGAGTATATGATAATGAAAGATATTACCAGCAGTGTTTACAATTTTGAGGATCTGATACAGGGTAATTTTCTGTATGTGGACAAGACTGAATACATTTGGCAGTTGATCCGTCCCGCTAAAGAGTCGTATTTCCTCTCCCGCCCCCGCCGCTTTGGTAAATCTTTGACCTTATCTACTCTGAAAGCCGTGTTTGAAGGCAAAAAAGAGCTTTTCAAAGGTCTTGCCATCTACGATAAACCTTATGACTGGAAAAAGTATCCGGTGATTCATCTGGACTTTGCCAACTGCAATATCAGAACGGCGGATGAGCTTGTCGGTTATCTTATGGGGCAGTTAGGCAATATAGCTGATTCGTTTGGTTTGCAGTTGCGGGGATCATTGCTTTCTGTTTGTTTTGAAAATCTGATCAATGATATTTCTGCACAAGGCAATGTGGTTATTTTTGTTGATGAATATGATAAGCCGATACTGAATAATATCACCCGGACGGAAGCCGGTGATATATTGAGTGTTCTCAAAGGTTTTTACAGCAATATAAAAAAGGCTGAAAGTAAACTGCGTTTTGCATTTATTACCGGCGTAAGCAAATTCAGTCATGTTTCGCTTTTTTCGGATTTGAACAACCTTACCGATATAACCATGGACAGGTGTTATGCCACAATGCTCGGCTATACGCAAGCAGAATTGGAACTGTATTTCGGTGAACGCATTGCTGATTTGTCCGGCGGTCAGGATGTTGAAATATTCAAAGCAGAAATCAAAGAGTGGTACAATGGATACCGGTTTGAAGAAAGAGCTAAAACGGTTTACAATCCGGTATCGCTGGCCAAGTTTTTTGAAAGCGGTGGAAAATTCAACAATTACTGGTTTGCCACCGGTACTCCTTCGTTTTTGATGGAGCTTACTAAAAAAACGGATTTTGATTTCCGCTCTGCAGTAGGCGGCAATTCGGTGCCGGAAGTGGCGTTCAACGCTTTTGAAATCGACAATATCGACCCGTTGACACTGCTGCTGCAAACCGGGTATGTTACGATCAAAGATACTGAACAGAGGTTCGGGCAGACATGGTATTTTCTGGATTTTCCCAACCGCGAGGTTACTACGGCTTTCAGTGCTTACATACTTAACAGTTATGCCGGCAAAAGTCAGACCGATGGCGTGCGGTTTGTTGCAGAATTTGCCACCAGTCTGCTGGACGGTGATTTGAAAAAACTCCGTAAGGCTATGGAAGTGTTTTTTGCCGGAATACCATACGATGTGCATAAAAAGCAGGAATCGACTTTTCAGGGGATATTCTTTTCCATCTTCCGCTTGCTCGGAGTGTATGTGGAAGCTGAATCAGCCACCAACGACGGCAGAATTGATGCCGTGGTGCAAACACCCAATGGTATCTATATATTTGAGTTCAAATTAGACAATGACCCGACTGCATTGGAGCAAATCAAAGAGAAAGAATATTACAAAAAGTATCTGTTGGATGATCGGGATATTTACATTGTTGGCGTGAACTTTGATTCTGTCAAAGGTAATCTTATCGGCTGGGAAGACGAAAAAATCGAGCGTTCAGCCAGATAATCTGCGGAACTGCTTGAGCTTTCCAAATTGGCAGCTGTCTTACGGGGTATTACGATTTAAAATTTCGTGTGAAATTTGCTTTTCGGTATTTTGTAATGTATATTATTACGAAAATAAAAATCGTAATACTTTTTAAGGTTCTGAAAAATGAAGACACACCCATTCACATTGATCGAACTGCTGGTGGTTATTGCAATAATTGCTGTTCTTGCGGCAATGCTGCTGCCGGCACTGTCTGTAGCAAGGGGAAGTGCCAAAACAGTTTCCTGTACCGGTAATCTCAAACAGATCGGTTTGGCACATATTTTTTATTGCGAAAATAATGCTGACAGGACTCCCAAAGCGTGGAGTCCCCGCTGGATTGATGTACTTGCAGAATATATCAGCGAAAAAAGCGAAAACACCAATGGCAATGTCTGGATATGCCCGTCAGATACCCGTGTGGGAGTTGTCTGGGCAGGCAGTGATAAGGCACGCTTGAGCTACGGGATAAATCAGGCTTATTCGCACAATCCGGATTATCACGATCAGAAAAATCTGCTGTGGGCAAGTATCGACTGCAAAAGAATACAGAGTCCCAGTGAATTTATAACTTTCGGCGATTGCACGACTTACTATATCGGAGCCAATAAAAATTTGCCGGAAAGAACCGCAGTTTATAATAACGAGCCGGAAGTAAGCGGCGGCTGTTACGGGCATGTATCTTTGCGTCATTCCGAAAGCAGCAGGAGTTTCAATGCGTCATTTTTTGACGGACATGTGGAAACTTTGCGGGCTTTTGCCATACCTACAAAGTATTGGGATTACGACAACCGGCCGCATCCGGGGTGTGATGAGTAATTGAGTTTCAGGTTGGCTGTATGAAGAATCTGCTGCTGTTTTGTCTGCTGATACTGTTTTTCACCGGTTGCGATAAACCGCGTATGCTTCAGCCGCCGCGGGCTGAAAAATTGCGGATCTTATCGTTGGTGACTTGTGCCGATCACATTATTGCAGAACTGGGTTCAAGAGATAAAATCGCCGCCATCGACCGCCACGGCAAGGTGTTGGAAAGTATGCAAGGTGTGCCGGTAACGGTTGCCGGAGGGATGGTTTCGCGGGAAATGCTGCGGAAATATAATATAAATCATGCAATAATATGGTATTATCAGTGCAGTTTGATGGATTTGTTTCAGAAAGAAGGTATTTCTGTAAGCGTTATTGAACCGCTTTCTGTAAAAAATTATGCTGAAACGGTGCGAACTCTGGGGCAGTTGTGCAATCAGAGCGAAGCCGCTGAAAAGTTGTTGAATAAGTTTTACGCCGCCATTCCGGAAAAATCTCCGGATATTGCGGTTTTGAAACCCGTTTATATGGAGCTTTACACGCAATGGAAATCTCCGGCACAAGCCGGATATATTGCTGAAATATTGAATTATGCCGGGGGCAGACTGGCCGTTGCCGGAAAATATAACGGAACTGTTTCGCCGGAAAAAGCGGCGTTGGCAAAGCCGGAAGTAATATTTTTTGTGGAAGGTTTCGGCTCGGCAGAAGAACTTGCCATCCGTACTGCTTTACGCAATACTCCGGCAGTAAAAAATAAAAAAATTTATGCCATACCCCGCAAGCTCGTTTGCGAAGGTGTGGCTCCGGAAGAATTATTAAAATTTTTAAGCGATAAGATAAAGGAGCATTGATTATGGCTTTTCACAAAATAACTTATCATGAGCAATACAAATTTGCCACATTGCACAATTACGGATGTACATTCCGCTGTTCATTTTGCAGTTACAAGCTCCGCAGTGGTGCCGACGGCAGACCGGGGTTTGCTTTTCCGAAACCGCAGCGTTATTTGAGCGTTGACGAAATCAAGGATGTTTTGCGGGAACTCCGCCCGGAAAAGGTCTATTTTATGGGCGGCGAACCCACTGTGGCAAAAGAACTGCCGGAAATCCTCAAGTTTGCCAAAGAAGAACTCAAAGCCATGACCAAGCTCGGTCATACCAATGGCAGTATGCTGCCGCTGGATGATCTGGATGGAGCCAATGTCGGATTCAAGGCGTGGAGCAGTGATTTGCACGAAAAGATCACCGGCAGACCCAAAGAACTTATTTACGGAAACTTTGAAAACGCTTTCAGGAAGGGTATGCAATTAGCGGCAAATATGGTCTATATCCCCGGCTTGGTGGAAGCTGATGAATTCAAAGGCTGTCTGGAGTTTTTGAGCAATCTATCTGCTGATATACCTTTTCATATCATGGGTTATATCCCCGTGCCCGGCGAGCCTTACCGCCGCCCGGATGATGAAGAAATGGCGGCAATAACTGATTTGTGTAAACAATATCTCAAAAATGTAGCGGCATCGCATCTGACCACCGGCGAAGCGTTGGATCTGGCGTGCCGCGACGACCGTTTCCGGGTGAAAACTGTTGCTGGAGAATGAGTTTTGAAAAACAACCGTTCCAAATTCATTCTGCTTTTTATATTGCTGATAATCGGTGCAGTATTATCTCTGTGCAACGGCAATATTATTGAGGCGTGGCAGAGCTGGTTGACCAATGCTGATTACCGTGCGATCTGTATGGATATACGATTGCCCCGGATATTAGGGGCGGCGGCGTCCGGCATACTGTTGGCGGCGGCAGGGTGTACGGTGCAGTTGTTGTTCCGCAATCCGTTGAGTTCGCCGCATGTGCTGGGTTCGGTCAATGCCGCGGCGTTGGGGGCGGTCGGGGTTATGGCATTGGGTATTCACTCGCTGTTTGGTTTGTTGCTGGGCAGTTGTGCCGGAGCTTTAGCAACATTGATAATTCTTCTGGCAATCAGCGGCAGAGGCAGAAGGGTAGCGGTTCTGCTGCTTTGCGGCATAGCGTTGAATGCTTTTGCTTCGGCAATGATGAGCGGTTTGCTGTTTGTTGCCGGAGAACGCCTGGAAGGCATGATCTTCTGGCTGTTGGGCGGTTGCTGGAAACTGGATTGGCAGCGAACCATATTGCTGTTGGCTGCTTCTGCTGTAATTGGTATGATATTGCTGTTGATCCGGCGTGAAATGAACATGCTTTATCTGGGCGAAAACGCCGCTTTTCACGCGGGGGTCAATACCCGGAAAACGGTGTCTGTTGCAGTTTGCTGTGCCGGTATTGCCACGGCGGCAGTGGTGGGTAATTGCGGGGTCATCGGGTTTGTCGGATTGCTGGTTCCGCATATATCAAGACGGATATTCGGCGGTGAATTCGGTGTGCATCTTGCGGGCTCGGCATTGCTGGGGGCTTTGCTGATGATACTTTCGGATTGGGCGGCAAGAACACTCTTTGCTCCGCTGGAAGTGCCGGTCGGGGTATTGACTTCAATGCTCGGAGCCCCGTTTTTTCTGCTGTTGATATTGAAAAAAGCTAAAGGTATGGAGCTTGAAATATGAGTCTGGTAATTGAAAATCTGACCTTTTGCTACCGCAGAAAAAACATTCCGGCAGTAGAGTATTTTTCATATACTTTCCAGCCCGGTAAATTTTACGGCATATTCGGCACCAACGGCAGCGGCAAGAGTACATTGCTCAAGATTGCCATCGGAGATTTATCCGCCGATAAAGCTGTACTGCTTGAAAATAAGCCGTTGCGGGAGTTTTCGAGCAAAGAATTGGCAAAACTTATGGCATACGCTCCGCAGGAAGAAGAACTGCTGCTGCCTTTTACGGTAAAAAAGTGTATCGCTCTGGGGCGGTATGCGTGGAATGATAATAACAGTGCCCTGATCGACCGTCTGCTGAAAGACTGGAACGCGGAACATTTGGCTGATAAACTTTTTGCTGAACTTTCCGGCGGCGAAAGGCAGAAAATAAAGCTGTTGCGGATATTGGCACAGGATACCCGTTACATACTACTCGATGAACCGGCAAGTTCGCTGGATCTGCCCAAACAAATAGAATTATACCGCAAATTGCAGAAAGTTGCTCACGAAGAAAACAAGTGCATAATAATGGTGTGCCACGATCTGTATATAGCTCCGGGTTTCATCGATGAAATGCTGTTGCTGAAAAATGGTAACTTGATCTATTCCGGCCAAACGGAAACGCAGGAAGCCGCCCAAGCCATCCGGGATGCTTTTGAATATGATTTTACAATCAGCCGCAAAAACAATAACATAGAAATCAGCTGGTAAAATTCCTCCGGAAATATTTGCATAAATATTTTTTCGGTACTATCTTAAAAAACATGTTATTTTTGTCTGATTTGTCAATGGAGTAGTTTATGCTTAAAATAGCTTTTGATCGTATTGATGTAACGCCGGTAAACAATGGTTTGATCGGTTTTACTGTTCCGGAAAAAGAGGAACCCGCCCGCGACAGTTTGTTTGCCCGGCTCTTTCTGTTGCAGGACGATGAAAAGAGTTCGCTGATCATATCGCTTGATTACGGCGGTCTGTATTGTTCTGCTCATGATAAATGGCGTAAGATGCTTGCCGAAGCTGTGAATATGCCGGAAAACCGGGTGATACTGCATTGTATGCATCAGCATGATGCTCCTTTTGTGAATATTGAAGCCACCGGATATCTGGATTTGGAACTGGATTGGAGTTGGTTTGATATCGTTAAAGAAAATGTGAAAAACGCGGCAGTTGCCCTGTTTGACAAATTGCAACTCGTTGACGAAATCGGCTGGAGCGAAACGCGTGTACACGGCTACGCTTCCAATCGCCGGGTGGTGATGCCTGATGGTTCGATGCAAGTCCGTTACAGCCGCTGTAATTCTCCGGAAGTGCGGGATATGCCGGTGGGGATCATTGACCCCATGCTCCGGACTCTGGGCTTTTACGGGCAGACTGGAGAATTGCTGGCGGCGTGGAGTTTTTACACTTCGCACCCGCAGGTAGCTAATGAGGGTAAACGGTTCAGTGCCGATGCACCCGGCGAAGCGGTCAGATTGCTTGAGCAGAAATATCCGGGAGTTATCAACTCTTTCTTTAACGGGTGTTTCGGTAATATTACTGCCGGAAAATACACTTCTCTGACTGATTTGGAAGGCAATATAAAGCATTTCGGCAAGATTATTGCCGACGCTGTTGAGCTTAACTTGCAGAGTATGCACAAGGTCAAGGTTGAGCGTTTTTCATGGGAACGGGAAGTTTTTGAATTTCCTGTACGCCATTTTACCGACGAAGAACTGCAGAAACGCTCCAAGACTGTACAGGCTGCATTGCGTGCCGGTGCAAATTACGGTAAACTTTACGGCGAAGATTACGCGGTGGAACTCCTGACTGTCGGGGATGTGAAGATAATTTTTGTCAACGGCGAACTCTTTGTAGAATATCAGCTCTTTGCCCAGGGGCTGATCCCGGATGAAAAGCTGGCGGTTGTCGGCAACTGCGGCGATACATTTTATTATATCGGCACGGCTGATGCCTTGAAAGATCCTGCCGGTTACGAAGTACAGAGTTTCTGCCGGGCAATGCCGGAATTTGAAGAGTTGTTCAAAAAATCGTTACGCAAACTTCTGCTGTAGTATAAGTTGCTGTTGCAAAACTCAAGAGTTTTGCAACAGCATTTGACAGGTATTATTCATCGGCTGATTTATTCAGTTTTACGCCTTTTGCCTGACAGAGTATTTTCAATTCCCGCTTGCCCATATCGCGCAATTCTGCGATGCGTCTTTTTTGAGCTTCCCGCGGGACGGTTTTGCCGCTTTCCCAATGACTGACGGAGAGAGGTGATACATCCAGCAGTTTGGCATATCCCGCCCGTTTCAGTCCCAGTTTGGTACGCCATGCAATGATACGTTCCGGTGTTACCCGCACTGATTTGAGTTTATCATCTTCAGCATTGGCGGGTTCCAGCATGGTTTTTCCGGGGGCGGAGGTTTGATTTTTTTCCAGTGTTTTGATTCTGTTTTTGAGTTCAGAAACAGTTTTACGCAGTTCCACGAGCTGACTTTTCAGTTCTTTTTCTACACTGATTACTTCCTTGCGGGCAAGGCGGCGGATCTCTTCGTTGAGCAACTGCTGAATGTTTGCCATGATCTGACTCTTTCTATTAAGTTTAACTTTTACAAACAAAAACACTCAAGACTGGATTACTTTACACTGTAAAATGATTTTTTCAAGCATAAAAAGTACATTTTACAAATTTTTATCCGCAAATTTTGCGTTACAGATAAATTTGCATAAATTCAAGCGACGATTTTATTGTTTTTGGATAATTCCGCGACTTAATTTAAGGTAATGCCAACCGGCTTTCAGGTTGAATTTTACGCCTCTGGCTAATATGTAGCAGCGGGCGGTTTCGCGCTGGGCGTGTCTGTCGCCCTGATCGGCGGCTTTTTTGTACCACTCAAAAGCGGCAGTACGATCTTTGGCGGTACCGACTCCTTTGGAGTAACATTCTGCCACTGCGATTTGAGCTTTGATATGTCCTTGCATGGCAGCACGCTTAAACCACTTGAACGCCGCTGTTTTATCTTCCGCAACGCCGAAACCTTCTTCAAACATGTGCCCCAGATTGAATTGAGCATTGACTTGATCCTGATCAGCGGCTTTTTTGAACCATTTTGCCGCTTCGGCATAGTTCTTTTTTACGCCTTTGCCATAGTAATAAGCACAACCCAATGCAAATTGAGCATTGGCATAATTCTGATTGGCGGCTTTTTTGTACCATTTTACCGCTTCGGCAAAGTCCTGTTTTACGCCGTTGCCGTCATAATAGCAGTTCCCCAGCTGATATTCTGCTTCGGTATAATCTTTCGTTACAGCTTTTTTATACCATTTTACCGCTTCGATGAAATCCTGTTTTACACCTATATTTTTTGCATACATATACCCTATGGAATATTCCGCCGGGGCGTAGTTCTGACCGGCGGCTTTTTTATACCACTCAAGAGCGGATTTGTAGTCCTGTTTTTCTCCATAACCATAATAAAATGCTTCGCCGATACTGTATTGTGCCGGGGCGTAGCCTTTTTCTGCGGCTTTACGGTACCACTTTAATGCTTCACTGTAATCCTGTTTCACGCCATTGCCGTTATAATAAAATGATGCTAATTCGTCCATAGCTTCCGCATCGCCACTTCCGGCAAGTTTTCTGCATAGTTCCATTGCTTTACCCGGGTTGGCTTTTACGCCCCAACCATTCTTGTAGCAAAGTGCCAGATTGAATTGAGCATCGACGTGCCCTTTTTCTGCAGCTTTTTTATACCACTTTGCTGCTTCGGTGTAATCTTTTTTTACACCTTCACCTTCGTAATGGCAATATCCCAGATAGAATTGAGCTATTGCGTTATTTTTTTCTGCAGCTTTTTGGAACAGTTTTACTGCTTTTGCATAGTCCTGCTTTACGCCATTACCTCTACGATAACATATCGCCAAATTGCTCTGGGCGGCGGCATTGCCTTTTGCTGCAGCTTTTTTATACCATTTTACCGCTTCGGCATAGTCCTGTTTTACGCCTTCACCTTTGTAATAGCATACGCCCAAACTGCATTCGGCATTGTCATTATTCTGTGCGGCTGACTTTTTATACCAGAATAATGCCTGAACATAATCTTTTTTGCCGTTGCAGCCGATGGCATAACATCTGCCCAGCTCGTATTGGGCATCGGAATTGCCTTTGTCGGCGGCTTGCTGATAATATTTCATGCCAAGATCAGGCTTTACCGGGCCGCCGTGGCCGTGAAAAAATGTCCCAAGATTATACATTGATGCCATATCACCGGCTTGGGCGGCTTCCTGCCATAACTCTTGAGCTTTGCCGGGAGCTTTCTTTACTCCCCGTCCCAAGATATAGTAATTACCCAGACGGCGTTTGGCGGGGATATTGCCCTGAACGGCGGCTTTTTTGTACCACTCAAAGGATTTTCTGCCGTCAAAGTGTTTTTGTGTGGTATCGCCGTAATATTCGGCAAGTTTGAATTGAGCTTCGGCATTACCCTGTTCGGCTTGCTTTATAAGTTGCGGTAAATCGTCCGCCGGTAACAGTGCGGCAGAAAACAGCAAAGTTGGTACCAGAAATATTTTTTTCATAAACTTATCAAGTATATATTGTTATTTTTTGAACACGCTTTCCGGTATGGCGTTGATCGAACGGAAAGTGGCGGCGGCTTTTACAAAGTCTATATCGTCCAACGCCACGGTCAGCATCTTGCCGGCATGACAAGCCTGAAGAGCCTTTTCTTCACTGCGGAAACCGCCGGGGAGATCACAGGCATTGACAAAACCCTGCAAGCCGAGTTCCGGCAGTTCAATGACGGCACCTGAATTGGTGACTTTGGTAATCATGGCATTGAATACATTTTCTCTGCCGCCGAGGAGCATTTCTTCCAGATAGCGTATCTTCATGCGGGTGCTGGCGGCGTAGTAGGCTTCGTCGTTGTTATTTTCCAGCTCCGAAAGCGTTTCGCCCCAAGTGTGCATGGTTTTGTTGCTTTTCAAGGCGTGGTGAGTATCTGCCGCCCAGAGCTGCTGATGGATGAGCAAGTCAGAATACCGGCGTATCGGGCTGGTAAAATGGCTGTAAAGCGTTTTGCCCAAGCCGTAATGCAAAGCATTTTCTTCCTGATAACTTGCCCGTGGCAACGACCGCAGAAAGGCGTTCAGAAGAGCGGTTTTTGCCGGGGTATCCGGCAGGTTTTTCAAATATTTTTTGCATGCCTGCCGACTGGAGAGATCGCCGGCGGGAATGTTGAAACTTGTTTCCGACAGAGCGGCAAATTCTTCGAGCTTTTCCGGTTCCGGCTCCGGGTGGATGCGGTACAAGCCGGGAATGTGTTTGGCAAGCAGTTCGGCGGCAACAAAACTGTTGGCGGCAAGCATACACTCTTCGACCAGTTCTTCGGAGGGTCTTTGCAGATGGTTATCCAGGCCGAGGATTTTATTGTTTACTTCGTCGCAAATAATTCTGATTTCAGGTATTTCCAGATCAAGGAATTGTTCTTCAGCTTGCCGGAGATGACGCATTTTTGTGGTTATATCGAGCATCTCACGCAAGGTGTTGCGTAATACATTATCCCAACTCTCCGGAGCTTTCCGGTTATCGTAAAATCTTTGCACCGTATCGTAATCCAGACGGTGATTTACATGAATAATACTGTGCATGCGTTTGCCGGAAAGAATTCTGCCGGTGGCTTTTTCGACTTCAAACAATACTGTGTGTGCCGGGGCATCCACACCGGCAGTCATGCTGATATTGCGGGTCAAACCTTTGGGCAGCATGTTGATCGTTCTGCCGGGAAGATACGCCGTGAACCCCCGTGAAGCGGCTTTTTTGTCAAAGTAACTGCCCGGCGTGATCCAGGCGGCAACTTCGGCTATATGCACGCCCAGCTCTACTGTATCAGCAGTCTGACCGGGGGCAAGGCTTACGGCATCGTCGTAATCTTTGGCATCGAACGGGTCTATGGTAACGGTAAAACGATCCCGCAGGTCGATGCGGTCGATTTTCCGCGGTTCAATAGCTGCGGCCATAGCTTCTTCTTCAAGCGTGTAAAGTTCCGGCAGGTTGTATTCAACGCAGACAGCATCCAGATCGGCTTGGATAACACCAGCCTGACCGAGTTTACGCACTACACTTGCCGTGATGCCGGCAAGTTTGCGGTCCATACTTTTGCGGGTCATGCGTTTGCGCGGAATTATTTCGCCGTCATAGTCAGGACGGATTTCCACCCAGTCGCCTTTTTTAGCACCGTGAAGATTGCCGGTAATGAGTATATCGCAGGGCAGTCGTTTATCCAGCGGCCGGACTTTATCGCGTGAGATCATAACACCGACAATAGTTTTGCGTGCCCGGTGGATGATTTCCACTACCTGGGCCGCCTGACTTGATTTTTTATCGTCCTGAAAACGTTTATCCGGCTCCATCAATGCTATGCGTACAGTATCGCCGTGCATGGCTCCGGCAAGGTATTTCGCGGGAACAAACCAATCTTTATCGGGCTTATTTTCATCTTCGGAAAGAACTTTTACAAAACCGAATCCGTTGGGATTTATGGAAATATTTCCGATAAAAAATTCGTTGCCGATCTCCGTTTTTGATTGTTCGCGTGATCTCTTGCGGGTGACAGTGCGATTTTCAGCGATTTTTGAACGGTTCTTTTTCTCTTTTCTCATAAAAATACTTTCCGAAACGCAAAAATGTGCTATATTATGATATAGTTTGTCATAAAGATAGACTGTGTTGAAGATTATTGCAAGTGATTTTTACATTTTTTTTAAGATAAAATCTCTGGAGGAGCTTTTTATGGAAAAACGCAAACTTACTGTGGCGAGTTTCCGCAAGATGAAAGCCAAAAACGAAAAGATCGTTATGGTAACCGCCTACGACGCACCCGGTGCGGATATTGCCGCTTCGGCAGGGGTGGAAATACTGCTGGTCGGTGACTCTCTGGCAATGACGGCTCTGGGGTACGAAAACACCTTGCCGCTGACTCTCGAAGAGTCTTTGCATCATGCTTCCGCCGTCCGCCGCGGGGCCCCCGATGCATTCGTAGTGGGCGATATGCCGTTTTTGAGTTACCAGCTGGATATGAACGAAGCTGTACGCAATGCCGGCAGATATATCAAGGAAGCCCGCTGTAATGCCGTAAAACTTGAAGGCGGCAGCGAGATCGTACCATTGGTGGAAAAACTGGTCAAGACCGGTATTCCGGTAATGGCTCACGTGGGGTTGATGCCCCAGCATATAGCCACCGCCGGCGGCTACCGTATTGCCGGTAAGACCGAAGACGATGCGGAGCGTTTGCTCAATGAGGTAAAAGCATTTGAAAATGCCGGTGCGTTTGCTGTGGTTCTGGAGTGTATTCCAGCCAAAGTTGCAGAAAATATCACCAGCAATACAGATATACCCACCATCGGTATCGGAGCCGGAGCCGGATGCGACGGTCAGGTACAGGTGTGCAACGATCTTTTAGGCTTGTTTGACCGTTTTGTGCCCAAACACGCCAAACGCTATTGCAATTTGCGTGAGATCATGCTCAAGGCATACAGCGATTATGTAACAGATGTAAAAACAGAGAAATTTCCGACTGAAGATAATTCATTCTAATTTGAAAGGTTATATATTATGGCAAAAGGAACAGTTGTTCAGAAAATCATTGACGCTCATTATGTTGCCGGGGCAAAAATCCCCGGTCAGCCGGTAGCGATCCGTATTGACCAGACTTTGACCCAGGATGCCACCGGAACGATGGCATATCTGGAACTGGAAGCAATGAAGACCGACAAGGTCAAAACCGAGCTTTCGGTATCTTATGTTGACCACAATATGCTCCAGAGCGGCCCGGAAAACCGCAATGACCATCTCTATTTGCAGAGTGTGGCGGCGGCTAAAGGCGTGCGTTTTTCGCCTCCCGGCAACGGTATCTGCCACCAGGTACATCTGGAACGCTTCGGTATTCCCGGTAAAACTCTGCTGGGTTCCGACAGTCACACTCCCACCGGCGGCGGTATCGGGATGATGGCGATCGGTGCCGGCGGACTTGAT
>SUVS01000047.1 GCA_015061885.1 Lentisphaerota bacterium | reverse complement strand
TTTTTTCCGTTCAATCCTATAAAAAATCATCATTTCTTTATCAATAGAGGTGATTTCAAAAGTCATTCAAAACAAAGGCAAAGAGCAGAACCACAGTCCGGTGAAAGGTAGTTTGCGGCAGCTACCCGTAGCGGTAACTGCCGGAAACGCCCCTTTTGCCGGGCGAAGGTTATGCCTTGGGCGACTTTTGATGAGTTTTGAAATCACCTCAATACTCAAACATAATTGGCTTCTTCTCAAATTGGATGTTTGAGCAATAACTTCCGCAATGTTGTTTTTGTGCGGCTTGACTTATCAACTTATTCGATATAACAGACCTTGCACATCCCACGGGGGGATTGTATTGCCCCCGTGGAACCACTTGCCCGGTCGGCAGCAATATCCAGTACGAGTTACCTGGCGATTTTTTAGTTAGAGCGGCGGCATACGCCCTATCGCGGCGTGTCGCCGCGTGAGCTGTCGGCAAACAATATAAAACGTTTTGCAACAGTTCCGTTTTATTATTTTACCGGGTCGTAATAGTCTTTGTGTTTGGGTACTACCGCGGGGAGGGTGGGCAGCAGTATCAGGAGCACGGCGGCTATTACTGCGTATAACAGAAACAATGTCTGGTAACTGCTTATGGTCAAGCCTTTGCAGTTCCATGTCGGGGCGAGCAGATTTGCCCCCATTATCAACGCCGTTCCGGTTCTGCCGATTGATACACCTATATTCTGGTAGGTCTGCTGAAACGCCATTGCCATGGGTTTGTTGCCCGGACGTGCCAGTGCCAGCAATTCAGTGGAGTTGTTGCACATAAAGGTGCTTGCCGCGTATGAACTCAAGAAATAAATACCACCGGTTATCCAGATAAATCCTTTTATTTCTTTATTGAGCAGAAAGAGTGCCAATGCCGTAAACAGAAAGATGAAGTGGACGACAAGTTCCAGTTTTTTGATTTTCAGCTTTTTAAACAAATAACCGTAAAAGAAATATCCGGTAATGCTTCCGGCGATCCCGACCGTGGAAAATATCTGCAGCTGCCCTGCCGGGAGCTGGATATAGTTTTTCAAATAGAGCAGTGTCAGCGGTACCAGCGAAGTATAGGCGATGGAAATCAAACACACATACACTGAATAAGTTACCAGCGGGCCGTTGCGTATGGAAAGCCCCAGCGATTTGCGGATATTGAGTTTGGCGGTGCGTTCCAGCGTGTTATCCGGAAACTGGAGCATACAGTACATTCTGCCCAGCACCAGTATGCCGGCCGTGCCGATGATGATCTGCATCAAAGCTACCGGCGGCTCTTTGCCCATGAGTTTGCCGATAAAATAGAAGAGCGTACCGGAAACGATCATATAACTGTAACGCATCGTGCCGAAGAAACTGCCCCGATCCTGCGGACGCAGAAATGTATCCAGCATCGGATACCACGCCGCACCGTACAAACTGCGTTGGGCACAGTAGATCAGACAGCCGCTGATTGCCAGGAGCTGCTGAAATCTGCCGAAAAATGGAGCCATCGCCATGATAATAAAACCGCAACAGCCGATAATACACGCTATGGTGGAGGCTTTTTTCAGCCCTATATGGCTGATGACCGAGGCATAAGGTATCAAAAGCAGCATACCCAGTATGCCGGAAAAACTCGTGGAAAGCATTACCAGCATATCGCTGGCTCCGAGCATACTCAAATATACAATGATGATCGCACTGCTGTCAAGCATTACTTCGGATATACAACCGGTGTAACAGGCAAAATAGGCGTGGAGCCGCGAGCGTTTCCGCTCTCTTTCGGTAAGCGTTTCTGCAAATGCACTCATGAATTTTTACTCCGAACAGCAAACACGGCCCTGTGTTATTTGCACAGAGCCGTGCGGCATTTTATGACTTTATCAGGCAAAGATAACTTTTTTGAAGTTCTTTTTGCCGCTTTGCACCAAGAGTTCCTTTTCCGGAACATCGGCGGCTTTGTAGGTCTTGTTCATATCGGCAACTTTTTCGCCGTTGACCTTTACTGCGTTGCCTTGCAGCAGGCGGCGGGCGTCGCTGTTGGTCTTGCACAATTCGCTCTTGACCAGCAGTTGCACGATCCACAATCCATCGCCATCCAGCAGATCAGCCGGGAGGGTGATTTCGGGATAGCTGGTTTCGATTTTGCATTCGATCGAACCTACTGCACTGCTGGTGGGTACTTTCCGTTCCGGGTCGGCAAAACCGAACTGACTGCCGGCGGTGAGGAAGGCTTCTCTGGCCGCCTGTTCGCCGTGAGCCATTTTGGTAGCTTCAAAGGCGAGGATCTCTTTGGCACGGTTGATGTTTTCACATTCCGCCAGCGCAATACATTCTTCCAACGGCAACTCAATGGCGAATTTTTTCAGCAGATCGCCGAGCATGGCATCGTCGCAGTTCCGCCAGAACTGGTAGTAATCAAAAACGCTGGTGCGGTTCACATCCAGCCAGACGCTGGTGCCGCCGATGGATTTGCCGAACTTCTGTCCGGTAGCGGGGTTTATCAACAGCGGAATTGTCAGCACATGCACTTCTTTATCTTCTTCGTACATTCTGCGGATAAGCTCGGTACCGGCAACCATGTTGCCCCACTGATCCTGACCGCCGATTTCCAGCGAGCAGTTATATTCTTTATTGAGGTGGTAAAAGTCATAGCCCTGGAGCAGCGAATAGCTGAATTCAAGAAATGACAAACCATTTTCCAGACGGCTTTCCACCGATTTCTGTGCCAGCATGCGGTTGACCGAAAAACGGCTGCCGATGTCGCGGAGGAAGTCCAGCAGTTTGATCTTGCCGAACCAGTCAAAGTTGTTGACAAAGTTTGCTTCGCCGTTTTCCAGCGTTATGAAACGCGAGAGCTGGCTTTTCAGACATTCCACATTGTAAGCGACTTCTTCCATAGTTATCATATTGCGGGCAGTCGATCTGCCGGAGGGGTCGCCGATGGCTCCGGTGGCTCCGCCGACGAGTACAGTCGGCACATGACCGGCTTTCTGAAGCATCCGCATAGCCATTACCGGCAGCAGATGCCCCACATGCAGACTGCTGCCAGTGGGGTCAAAGCCGCAATAAAAAACCACTTTTTCGGTGGCGAGTTTCTTTTCAATAGCCGCCTCGTCGGTCATCTGATAGACAAAACCGCGAGCCTTGAGTTCTTCAAAAATGTTCATTGCATTACCTTGTTATTGAGTATTGAAAAAAATTTTTTCTTTATAATATAACAGTGTTACTGAAAGTTACAAACTTGAAATCACTTTTTATCAGCACTTTTGAGCGTAATAAAAACGATTTCAGGTTTCATGCAAAGCCGTCCCTGGGTATAGGCAGAACCCAATCCGGAGCTTACCAGCATAGTTTTTCCATCTTCCCGGATTCTGCCGTAACTGTATTTGCGGGGATAACCGGGGGGATTTATCGCACTGCCGAAGAACGGTATATTTATCTGACCGCCATGGGTGTGCCCGGCAAGTACCATATGAGCGTTTTCCGGCAGATAAGGGAAATCTTCCGGCGTATGGGTCAACACTATATTGAGCATATCGCTTTTGAACAGCTTGGCTGTGCGTTCCCGGTCGATGCGTTTATGCGGATTGGTCATAAAGTCCAGACCGATCAGATTGAACTTGCCGCCGGATGGAGTGGTTATTATTGTATTTTTATCCTGCATTAAATTCAGACCGTGTTCTTGGAATGTCTTCTGTATTGCTTTTATGCCGCCGTGCCGGTAGCGGTATTCGTGGTTGCCGGGAATATTGTAAAGCAAGTTGGTATCTTGCAGTTTTTTCAGTTTTTTCAACGCTTCATTGATGTTCAGACCTTTGCCGTTGGCGTTGATAATATCGCCGCCTTGCAATATCAGAACAAGGTCTGAACGGTTATTTAATACATTGCACGCTTTTTCCCACAAGCCGGCACGGCGTTGATTGTAATGAATGTCAGTAATAAAAGCTATAACACAGCCATCAAGTTTTTCAGGAATCATGCGGTGCTGAAAGGTGTATTCTTTTATCCGCAAACTATCCGGCTCGATGTGCAGGGTGTAAAAATACAAAGCCGCAATGACCGGCACCGCAATCAATACAGCGTAATTGCGTTTCAGAAACAGCCGCAGACGGCGTATGAAATATGATTTTTTCTTTGCATTTGACATAATAAATAACATATAACCTTTTTTCGCTGTTTTCAAGGGGAGATTTGCGAAAAAAATGCTTTTTTTACTTGAAATTTTGCAGTTTTGAGTTAAATTAGTTAAGTTATATTTATATTGTTGCCGGGAAGTGCTTTTTCCGGCAGTTGGAACAGGTTTTTTATGACAGAAGATTTGGAAAATTTGAATACTCCCGCACCCGGAGCGGCTAACTACGACGAAAGCCATATCAAGCATCTTGATGCCCGCGACCATGTGCGTACCCGGTTGGGTATGTATATCGGCAGGGCAGGGGATGGTTCGCACCAGGATGACGGGATCTATGTATTGCTCAAAGAAGTAGTCGATAACGGTGTAGATGAGTTTATTATGAACTTCGGCCGGCGGCTGGATATAAATATTTCTGAAAACGGTACGGTTTCGGTGCGTGATTACGGCCGCGGTATTCCGCAAGGGAAACTTGTGGAGTGCGTTTCCGACATCAACACCGGCGGTAAATACAATAGCGATGCATTCCAGTTTTCTGTCGGTATGAACGGCGTAGGCGTAAAGGCTGTAAACTTTTTATCTGAAACTTTTATTGCCCGCAGTATCCGCTCCGGACATTTCCGGGAAGTGACTTTCAAACAGGGAATTCTGGATAACGATGTTGAAGGCGATACCGAAGAACGCGATGGTACACTGATCGTTTTCCGCCCCGATCCGGAGATTTTCAACGATTTCAAATACCGCATGAGTTTTGTGGAAAAACGGCTCTGGATGTATGCTTATTTGAATACAGGGCTTTCCATTTACCTAAACGATCAGAGGTTTTACAGCAGAGAGGGATTGAAAGATCTGCTTACCAGCGAGGTGGAAGATAACTGTATATACGATGTGATCCACTATAAAAGTAAAACGCTGGAATTCGCCTTCACCCACAGCGATGAATACGGTCAGACATATTACTCTTTTGTCAATGGTCAGCATACTACCGATGGCGGTACGCACCAGTCGGCTTTCTGCGAAGGTATCTTAAAAGCGATCAATGATATATCCGGCAAAAATTATCAGGCCGCCGATGTGCGTGACGGTATTACCGGAGCTATTGCAATAAAAATGCAGAATCCTGTATTTGAGTCGCAGACAAAAAACAAGCTCGGCAGTACCGAAGTAAGAGGGCCTATCGTTCAGACGGTGAAAGATGAGATCTGCAACTTTCTTTTGAAGAATGTGGAAATCAAAGATATATTGCTCGATAAGATCGCCCGCAATGAACAGGTTCGCCGCAAAGTTCAGGAAGTCAAAAAGCAGTCCCGTGAAACTTCGCAGAAAACTGTTCTGCGTATTCCCAAACTTAAAGACTGCAAATACCATATCGGCTCCAAGTGGCCGCGCGGTGTTCAGCCCAAAGAAACGATGATATTCCTTACCGAAGGGCAGTCGGCTGCCGGGAGTCTGGAAAAACGGCGTGATCCGGATTGTCAGGCGATCTTTGAATTGCGGGGCAAACCAAAAAATTCCTACGGCGAAACTTTTGAAATGATCTACAAAAATGAAGAATTGACATTTTTAATGAAGTCGCTGGGCGTGGAAGATACCACTGATGCTTTGCGTTACGACAAGATCATTCTGGCAACCGATGCTGATGTGGACGGTTTGCATATCAGAAATCTGATGATAACATTCTTTTTGTGTTTCTTCGACCAGTTGGTATTGTCAGGGCATTTGTATGTTTTGGAAACCCCGCTTTACCGGGTGCGTAAAACCGGTACGGCTCCCATATATTGCTACAGTGATTCCGAACGGGATAAAGCGGTGGCAAAACTTGGAAAGAGTGCGGAAATAACCCGCTTCAAAGGGCTGGGGGAAATTTCACCGGATGATTTTGGGGTGTTTATCGGCAAAAATATGCGGCTTTCGCCGGTAACGCTGGATAATATGCATGGCGTAAATGATATGCTGCGGTTCTATATGGGCGAAAACTCGGTGGAACGCAAGAATTATATTATGAACAATCTGGAGGTAACGGACTATGAGTGATGAAAAGAATCTGCCCGTGCCTGAAGATCGGAATCTGGAAAATACTGCAGCGGAAGGTGTTGATACAGAATACGATGCAGAAAATGTTGTAAGTGCGGTACGCAAACGCGGCAGTAATGAGTTTTTCCGTCAGATGATGGATCGCAACTTTCTTGATTACGCCAGTTATGTTATCGGTTCGCGTGCCATACCCGATGTGGATGACGGTTTGAAGCCGGTTCAGCGGCGTATATTGTGGACTCTTTATCAGAACTACGATAACGGCAGACCCACCAAAACCGCCAATATCGTCGGTAACACCATGCACTATCACCCGCACGGCGATGCTTCCATCGGTGATGCGATCGTGGTGCTTGCCAACAAGGGCGGTTGTATTGAACGGATGGAAATGGACAGCGACGGAGTGGAAAAGCTCCGGCATGTAAGTACACCGTACTTTATTCATAAGGAAGGTAACTTCGGTAATATTTTAACCGGAAGTCCTGCCGCTGCTACGCGTTATACCGAGTGTGCATTGAGCAAACTTGCGTATGAAACGATGTTCAATAACGATATTACCAACTTTATACCCAACTACGACGGCCGCAAAAAGGAACCGACCCAGCTGCCGGCAAAAGTTCCCAGTCTGCTGATGCTGGGTTCTGACGGTATTGCCGTAGGGATGAGTACATTGATATTGCCGCACAACTTTAACGAACTTATTGATGCGGAGATCGCCCATCTGAAAGGCGAGGAGTTTCAGATTTTTCCCGACTTTCAGCAGGGCGGGGTGATGGATGTCAGAGAGTACAACGACGGTAACGGCAAAATCACTTTGCGTGCCAGAATCGATATTGAAGGCAGAGAGCTGGTCATCCGGGAGATCCCGGCAACGACCAACACTGCTTCGCTGATGGCTTCGATCGAGCGTGCCGCCGAAAAGAACAAGATCCGTATTGCCGCCGGAGGGCTGGTCGATTACACTACCGACCAAGTTGAAATACGCGTTACGCCCATGCGTGGATATGACCCCGAAAAGACCCGTGAAGGGCTTTTTATGTACACGGATTGTTCGGTAAGTATTTCGCCAAAAATGACAGTCATCTGCGACCGCCGCCCGGTGCAGATGAGTGTATCGGAAGTGCTGAAACGCAATACGGTAAAACTGCTGGAATATCTCCGCAGAGAATTTGAAATCGAAGAAGGCCGTCTGCTCGAAGCCAAACACGCCAAAACTCTTGCACAGCTCTTTTTTGAAAACCGTATTTACAAACGCATCGAAGAGTGCCGGTCGCAGGAGGAGGAATATAAGGAAGTCCATGAAGGTCTGGCACCGTTCCGCGAGCAGCTTCTGCGTGATGTTACCAACGAAGATATTGACAAACTCCTGGCGTTGCCGGTGCGGCGTATCGCCCGGTTTGATATAGAGAAAAACCAGCAGGAAATACGGGCGATCCTTGACCGGTTGAAAGAGGTCAGACACCACCTCAAACATCTGGTGGAATATGCCATCGGTTATCTGGAAGATATTAAAGAGCGTTACGGTAAGAATTTTCCCCGCCGTACTGAAATCGAACAGATCGAAAAGATCGACCGTACCCGGGCGGCGTTGAACAATATCAAAGTATTCTGGGATCGGAAAAACGGTCATGTGGGTACCAGTATCAAGAGCGATGATGTAATCATGTGCAACGAGTTTGATAAACTTTTGTGCGTGGAACGCTCCGGCAGATACGTTATATACGATATACCCGACAAGATGCATGTTGGCAAGTTGTACGATTTCCGCAAATACGATGCCAAACAGGAATTCGGCGTGATTTATTCGGAAAAGAAGACCGGCAAATTTTACGGCAAACGCTCAACTATTGATAAATTCATCAAAGAAAAAGAGTATATGCTCTGTCCTGAAGGTTGCCGTCTGGAGCTTTTTACCCCCAGAGCTGATGCCGTTTATGATTTGGAAATTGCTGCCAAACGGGGCGAAAACAAGCACGAAGAACTCAATTTGATGACGCTCCCGGTGCGTTCGCCAAAAGCAAGAGGTTTTCTGATAAATGGCAATATTGTCAAGATCACCCACAGCCGTTATCTGGAAGAAGCGGAGTTGGCGGCTTTTATCGCAGCAGAAAGTCAGACCGTTGAGGAAACAGCAGAGAGCGAAGCCCCCGAAACTGCCGAAGCTCCTGAAAGCATCAATGCCGCTGTAACTGAAACGGCAAACACGGTAACGCCGGAAGAAGAAAAGATTCCGGCAGAAACGGTAGCGGTTGAATCGGAAACTCCCGCCGAGGAAGAAACTGTTGAAGCCGTGGCAGAAACTCCCGCCGAGGAAGAAACTGTTGCGGAAGAGCCACCGGCAGTTGAAGAACTTCCTGCCGTGGCAGAAACTGTTGCGGAAGAGCCGCCGGCAGTTGAAGAACTTCCTGCCGAGGAAGAAACTGTTAAAGCCGTGGCAGAAACTCCCGCTGTGGAAGAAGTTGTTGCGGAAGAACCGCCGGCAGTTGAAGAACTTCCTGCGGTTGAAGAATCTCCGGCGGAAAATGATGTGTTCACGCTGGACAGTTCCAATACAACATTGCCCAAAGCCCCGCGTAAACCGGTCGTGCGGCAGGCGAAAAATGAAAATAATGATAAAGCTGATAACGATTTGGGGATTGTTCAGCCGGATTTAGGATTTTGAATGATGATGAATGTATCTCTTGAAGAAATAAAATCGGCGGTAAACGATGCGATGGCGGCGGTTGCTCCGATCATCAGATTTGTGGGCGATAATCCGGAAACCGGCTATAAAGAAGAAAAAGCGTGTGCCCGGCAAGTAGCTTATCTGGAAGAAATCGGCTTTGCGGTTGATAAAGGCGTTGCTGATATTGCTACGGCGTTCAAGGGCAGATATTCGGCTGCCGATGCCGATAACGGTGTAAATGTGGCATTGCTTACGGAATACGATGCCTTGCAGCCGCCGATGGATCACGCTTGCGGGCATCAGCTCATTATGGGTGCCGGATTGCTGGCTCTTACTGCGGTTCGCAATATTATGGAAAAATATAATATTCCCGGTACGGTATCCGCAATCGGCTGTCCGGCTGAAGAACAGCTTGGCGGCAAGGTTTATATGATCCGTAAAGGAGTTTTCAAGGATATTGATATAGCGTTGTTGAGTCATCCGTTTTTCCGTAACGGTGTATCGCGTAATATTCTGGCGGTAACACATGGCGATTTGGAGTTTTTCGGCAAAAGTGCCCACGCCTCCACCAATCCGGATCAGGGAATCAATGCGTTGGATGCCATGACAATTTTTATGAACGGAATCAATGCATGGCGTCAGCAGTTGCCCAAAACCGCCCGGGTGCATGGCATAATAACCAACGGCGGAACGGCAGCCAATGTCATACCCGATTACACTGCCGGGGTGTTTTATGTCAGGAGCGATAACAATGAATATCAGAAGTTTATGGAAAAACGCTTTGAAGAAATCGCTCAAGGTGCAGCATTGATCGCCGGGTGCGAATATAAAATGCATTGGCACGATGCGGCATATACTGCCGGTAAACCCAATAATGTTCTGGCGGAAACTGCCGAAAAACTTATGCTGGATATGAATTTGAAAACCGATCTGGTAATTGAAGAACCCCTTTCGACAGACTTTGCCAATGTTTGTGATGAAGTACCCGGTTTGAATATTTACTTTGATGTAACCGGCGGCAAACCGCTGGCACTGCACTCCATACCGTTCCGCGAAGCGGCGGCGGCAGAAAGTTCACTGATCAGCACTGCCGATGCGGCGTCGGTTCTGGCAAAGATCGCGTTGGACTATTTAAGTAACGGAGAATTCCGTTTGCAGGTAAACTCTGCGAGGTAAATTTATGGCACAGGAAAAGACCAGCTTTCTTGACCGCTTTATTGAGCGGCTTGACGCTATAGACTCCAACAGTTTACAGGCGTATATAGTGCATCTTTTCCGCGAACGGGGCTTTTTTGAGTCGGTGTTCAATGCTGTACACGAAGGTATATTGGTTATTGATAAACATTTGTCAATAAAGTATTTCAATCACGCCGCCAAAGTTTTGCTCGGTTTGCCGGATGATTACCGCAAATTGAAAATAATCAAAGTTCTGCCCCAGCTGGATTGGCGGAAAATATTAGGCGGCGATGTGGATGCCTGGACGCGTCTTGCCCGGCAGGAAATCGAAACAGCATATCCGGAACACCGGTGGCTGCAAGTATATATTGTGCCGCAAAACGAGGAAAACGAACGCTTTGCCACAATTATTCTGCACGATGTAACCGAGCGGCGTAAACAGGCTGACGAGGAGCTGGAAAGCCGTACCGCCGGAGTGGTGGCAATGCTTGCCGGGAGTGTGGCTCATGAAATCGGCAACCCGTTGAACAGCTTGTATTTGAACTTACAGTTGCTGGAACACGATTTGAAGGATGAAAAATCTTTTGACCGGGACGAAGCATTGGAAACAGTGGCGTGCTGCCGTGGCGAAGTTCAGCGGCTGGATAATCTTATCAGACAGTTTCTGAACGCAGTCCGGCCCGCACAGCTGAATTTTCAACAGGTGGATTTGCGGGAACTCTTGCTCGATACGCTTAAATTTATGCGGCATGAGCTTGAATTGCGTTTGCTTACGGTAAAATGCGATTTTCCCGATACATGGCAGATGATCTCCGGCGATGCCGAACAACTTAAACAGGCATTTTACAATATAATAAAAAATGCCGCCCAGGCAATGCCGTCCGGCGGTGAACTGCTGATAAGCGGTACTGTTGACGATTGCTGTGTAAGATTGGGGTTTTCCGATAACGGCAAAGGGGTCAATGTGCAGGAATTGAGCCGGATGTTTGAACCTTTTGCCAGTTTTAAAAAAGGCGGCAACGGTTTGGGAATGATGATTATTGAACGGGTGGTCAGGGCTCACGGGGCTGAATTACTACTGGATACAGCTCCCGAAGCGGGAATGACTTTAACGATCAGTTTCCCGCGGGGAAACCGCCGGGTGCGGATGCTGCCCGAAAATACTCTGGGGGAAAACGGTAAATGATAAAGCCTGTTGACCGGATAATGGCTTTGAACAGTTCGGCTTATGTTCGCGTGGATTTGAGTTCAACGGTGTTGGCTCAAGCCGATATAAGCTGGATTGCGGATGCTCAAGTTCTGCTTGAAAAGCATGATATAGTTCTGGGTATGCAAATACATAACTCGGCATCGGTGCAAGAGTTGGAACAGGCAAAAGATCTCGGTTTGAGTCTGTCGTTTCACTCGCCGGTACTGGGAAAGTATATGCTGAATTTTGCTTCGGAAAATCCGGAAAAATCATGGCGGATGATTGATGAACAATACAAACTTATGTGGGAGTATGGAGTTTGCCGCACGGTTTTTCACGGTTTTCTGATGACAGATATTGATATATGTGCTTTCGGGCACGGCAAAAGTTATTATGAGTGCATGAATGTTGCCCGGAGGAGTGAACTTCTGCGTTCGCCGGAGTCGAACTTTGTCTGCGATTTCACTTGCAGTGAAGAATATCTTATGCGGCGAGAACGGGTAAAGGATAATTTGCAGGAACTGCGTGAGCGTTACGGGGAATTTCACTGGTGCATAGAAAATGATTTTCCGGCAATAACCTCCGGTCTGCTCCGCGGTAAAGATATGGCATTTTTGAATCACGAACTTTGTTTTGATACCGGGCACATGTGGGCAACTTGCAAGATGCTGGATCTGGATTTTTATGACGAATTGCAGACCGCTCTGGAGTCCGGCAAGGTGGAAATGATCCATCTGCACGCCAGTAAATATACATTTGATATGCCGCATGATGAGTGGGGCGACGGTCATTTGCCGCTGACATACAGCCAATCGGCGATTGATTTGAAAAGAGTTGTGAAAATGTGTAAAGCATCCGGTGTCGGACACTTTGTGCTGGAGTGCGGAACTACACAACTTGCTGATATTGAAAAATTTTTGAATTATTATATTTGAGGATACAAGTTAATGGATAAATCACGCATATTGATTGTGGATGATGAACGCAGTACGCTCGATGCCATGTGCCGCTTTCTGAAAAGACGCTTTGAAGTTACCGGTACCGGCGACGGGGCCGAAGCGGTCAAGCTGATTGCAGGAAATGATTATGATTTGATCCTGACCGATTTGCGGATGCCGGGAACTGACGGCATGAAGGTATTGGAGGCATCGCTGAAAAAAAATCCCCAGCCGCTGTGTATAATCCTTTCGGCATACGGCACGGTGGAAAATGCTGTGGAAGCGGTCAAGCTGGGAGCTTTTGACTTTGTAATGAAGCCGGTCAATCTGGAGCAGTTGAGTTTGATCCTCGACCGTGCATTGGCAACGCGGAAACTGCAAAGCGAAAACCGGGAGCTTAAAGAAAAACTTTTTCAGGAAAAAAAGTCCTCCGGTATTATCGCTCAATCCGCTGTAATGCAGTCGATCATGGAACTGGTAAAACAGGTCGCCCCCAGCAGAGCAACCGTACTGCTTACCGGCGAGAGCGGTACCGGTAAAGAAGTGATAGCCAAGGCATTGCACGACGAAAGTTTCCGCAGCGGTAAATTTGTGGCAGTGCATTGTGCGGCATTGCCGGCAACATTGCTTGAAAGCGAACTTTTCGGGCACGAAAAGGGGGCTTATACCGGAGCGAATGAAATGCGTAAAGGCAGATTTGAGCTTGCAGAAGGCGGTACGCTGTTTCTGGATGAAATCGGGGAGATCGACCTCTCCACACAAGTAAAACTGCTGCGGGTTCTGGAAAGCCGGACTTTTGAACGGCTGGGCGGCACGGAAACTTTGACCGGCGATGTAAGAATTGTAGCCGCCACCAACCGCGATCTCGTCAAAATGGTTGCAGAAGGCTCTTTCCGCGAAGATCTCTTTTACCGTTTGAATGTTGTATCAATAAAACTCCCCGGTTTGCGGGAACGCAAAGATGATATACCTTTACTGGTAAAACACTTTATTGATGCCGTGTGCAAAGACAACAACCGTAACACTTTACAGATAACATCCCGGGCGATGAGCCTTTTGGAGCAATACGATTACCCCGGCAATATCCGCGAATTACGCAACACGGTTGAACGCATGGTCGTTTTGGCACGGAACGAAACGCTGGATGTTGAAGACATTCCTTTACAGATACGGGAGTTTCAGGGGGCGGTGCCGGAACATTCAAGCAATGAATCACCCGGAACAGCTGTTGTATCAGAAAATCAGAAACTTGATTTGGGCGGCAATGAACGCAAACTTATTGAACAGGCATTGCAAGCCGCCGGCGGCAACCGTACCAGAGCTGCTGAAATTCTGGGCATCAGCCGCCGGACTCTGCACCGGAGATTGAACGGATATGCCGCTGAAGGCAATCCCATAAAAGAAGTGTGATTTTTATGGCAGAAAAAGTTGTAGTTGCCGGCGGCGGCCCTGCCGGTTTGATGGCGGCACTGACCGCCGCAGAACAGGGCAAAAAGGTGCTGGTGCTGGAATATCTGCCGCAAGCCGGACGGAAATTGCTGGCATCCGGTGCCGGTAAATGCAACTTTACCAATATGCTGGATGCTGAAAGTATGGCGGAGCGTTTTGCTCCAGAACAGCGGCGGTTCATCCGTCCGGCATTACTGGCTTTTACGCCGCAGAATGTACGGGACTTTTTTGCGGAGCATGGCGTAAAATACAAACTTGTTGATGATTTTTACTGTTTCCCGGTATCGGAAAAGGCTGCGGATATATTGAATGTGCTGGCAGATAGATTGACTTCATACGGCACCAGAATATTGTGCAATACTCCGGTTACTGATTTGAAAATCACAGATAACCGCATTGCCGGAGTTTACAGCAATAACGATTTTTATGCTTGCGATTACCTTATTGCCGCCGCCGGCGGCCCCGGTTATCCCCGGTTGGGTGGACGGAAATCGCTGGATAAAATATTTTTACAGCACAATATAAGCATGGTTGAACGGACTCCGGCGTTGTGCGGTATAAAAAGTCCGGATGTTTTTCTGAAAGAATTGACCGGGATCGTTCTGGATGATACCATGCTGATTTTGGATAAGAAAAACTTCAGTTGCGGGACATTGCTTTTTACCGGCGATGGCATTTCCGGCCCCGCGGCATTGGATATTTCCGGCCGGGTCGCCAAAGCTCTGTACGCCGGTAAAGAGGTGGTTCTGCACATGAACTTATCCGGCAATAAAAGTCGGAACGACTGGCTTGATTTATTGCAGGATTTCCGCAACAAAAATGGTAAACGCCTGATCCGCAATGTTTTTGCTCATTATCTGCCGCAGGCGGTGGCTTGGGCTGTAACTCAAGCATCAGGAACCGGTGAGGTGACAGCGGCAAATCTTTCCAGAAAAGAGCAGGAGTGTCTGCTCGATCATCTGACCATGTATCCGGTTAAAGTTTCGGGCGTGGAAAGCTGGGAAAAATCCATGGCATCCACCGGCGGCGTTGACCGCAAGGCTGTAAACAGCAAGACCATGCAAAGTAAAGAAATCGAAAATCTCTACTTTGCCGGTGAATTTATTGATGTCGATGGCCCTTGCGGCGGTTACAACATCCAGTGGGCATTAAGTTCCGGCTTTATCGCCGGAAACTTGAAATGATACCATTATTGGCAGTTTGCTGCTATGTTGGACAAAGCGTTTTGGTTGACTTTTACAATATTGCTTTCCCGCAGATAACTTTCCGGGGAGTCAGAGGCGTGTGCCGCATTGACCATGATATTGCTACCGAAATCGTACCTGACAGTGCCGCCGGCGGCTTCTGCCGGATTGGTCGGACCGAGGATCGTGCGGATTTTTGTTACTGCATCAACTCCGTCAAATATCAGGATCATGCACTTGGCCCCGGCGGGTTTATCACGGTCGGCATCGGCAACTTCGCCGGGGCGTTTGCCTGCCATGAATTCCACGATTTGTTCAAACTGGTCGTCTGCAAACGCATTGCCCGCCAGCTCGGCAAAACTTTCTGCATCGGCAGAGGTAAATTTGAAATCAAACTCTTTTTCAGTCAAAGCCAAAACCTTCGAGCCGATTTTCGGAGCGAGTTTTTTACGCAGAGCCTGCCGCACCGGAGCGTAAAACTCCAGAGCTTCATTTATGCTCATGCCGTGGACTTTGCAACCGACCCATTTCAGATCAAGGCTCATAAGCATATCAATGATCGCTCCCGGACGGGTACTGGGCTGGCGGAAATTTTCCGGTTTGATTATCAGCAAAGTGCGTTCTTCGCCGATTGCCGGAGAGTCTGTAAGCAGATTATCGCGGTCGGCAGCGGCGGCAAGCACCGGCATGAGTTTTGCCGCATCTGAATCATTTTCCGGAGCGGCTGCAAGTTGCCCCGAAAGAGTGTAATTTATATCTTTAACAAGCTCAAAGACATTGGCGGCGGCATTTTCGCCGGAAAAAATACAAATCATAGCCGGTGCATCAGGTGATACAAGCTGGAAATCTGTTGATATGGTACCGGCGGCAATAATTTCTTTTGCCGTTTTATCGGTGAGTTTTATCAGCTGGGCGGCTTCGAGCGTCAGAAAACCGCGGGTCATAAGTCTGGATAAAATAACACCGGCAAGTTGCCGTTTTACAGCTTCAGCAGAAAGTATAACAGCAGTTGTTGTAGTCATTTGTTTTTCCTCCAAAAAAATCAATATACAAGCGGCGATTTCAAAAGTCCTCAAAAGTCGCCCAAGGCACAACCTTCGCCCGGTAAATTACCTTTTACCGGGCTGTTTTGAATGACTTTTGAAATTGCCGCTACAATAATATATCAGTAAAAACATTCTATTTCAAAGAATTTTCCGGTTTGGAAATAAGTTTTTTTCAAAAAAACTTTTGCAGTTTGCAAGTTGGTGTGATATTTTATAGCAGATGAATGAGAATGAAATGAAAAACAGCTGGATATTATGAATAATATCAACATTACGCTCGGTGTTTTGAGCCTGATATTTTTGATTACTATATTGGTGTTGAGTGTTGCATGGCGGCGTTTGCGTGCCAGATTGACTCTGGTGGTGCGTCAGCAGACCGAAATAGACCACTTTCTTGATCTTTTTTCCCGGAGTTTACGCAGTAATGACGAAATTTCTGACTCCATGCACCAGGCGGCGGAATATATTGCGGAACTTATCATGGCGGAAGCGGTGTGTATTTACCGGCTGGAAAAAGACCGGCTTTTTGTATCAGGTGTAAGCGGCAGGTATCCTTTGTCGCAACTTACTATAAATATTAATGAAGAAGCGTCCCCGGACTTCTATAAGCAAATATTGCAGGAAGAAGATATTGCTGTCGGCGAAGGCTTCATCGGCAGAACCGCTTCCCGCAAAAGTTCCATACTTCTGACCGATGCCAGACATGATGAACATTTGAGTGAATTTCCCATGGAACGGTTGCCGGAACAGGTAATGGCAGTTCCGGTGTTCCGGGGAGATGAACTCTCCGGCTTGATCTGTGCGGTCGCCAATACCAACTGGGGCAGATTCAATATGGATAAACTTTCACAGTTGCAATTTGCCGCGTCGCAGGTGCGGCTGATACACGATCTGGAAGATTCCTACAAGGTTCGCAGTGCCCAGGAACGACTTAATCAGGAACTGGGTTTTGCCCGCAAACTGCAGGCATCGCTTTTGCCATCTCCAATTCCGGAATGGGGCAGTTTTTCTGTATTTGCCAAAACAACTTCCGCCAAAGAGGTCAACGGTGATTTTTACGATATTGTGCGGATCGACGACGACCGGCTGCTGATCGTTATGGGCGATGCCTGCGGCAAAGGTATCCCGGCATGTCTGCTGGCATCCATGACCCGGAGTTTTATCCGGGCGGCGGCAGAACATTTTACCTCGCTGGAAGCTCTGTTGAGGGAGGTAAACCGCAATCTTTACCGCGATACCGATGCCGAACGCTTTGTAACACTCGGATGCTGTCTGCTGGATAAAAAACACGGACTCATGGAATATGCCCGGGCGGGGCACACCGAGTTGATATATTTTATCCGCGATCATATCCGCCGCCTTTATCCGGACGGTACGGGGTTGGGAATATTGCCGGACGAATTTGCCACATTTGATACAATATGTGTGCAGATGCCGCCGGGTATGTCGCTATTGCTGTATTCTGACGGTATAACCGAAGCGTTGGATTACCGCGGCGAAGAATTCGGCGTGGATCGCCTTGCCGATGAGTTTGAAATGCGTTGCTGTGCAAAAATGAGCGTGGAAGAAGTTCTTGACGGTTTGATGGATGTAGTCAATGATTTTGAACCGGATCAGCACGATGACCGTACCGCAATCATGATCCGCAGCTGACAGTTTTATTGTTGCCTAATCAAAAACAGTTTTTTTTTGAGGTATTTACTTGTAATAAAGACGATTGGATGTATATTTAATTGTTTTTGAATTGAACCGCTGAAACGGTTCAGCATTTTAGTTAAACAATTTTTTTACTTAAAGAAGGTGAAGAAATGGAAATCAAAGTTCTTAAGAACAAGACCGAAATGAGCAAGGCCGCCGCCGCTTACGGTGCCGAAGTTTTGCGTAAAGTATTGGCTGAAAAAGGTGCGGTCAACATGATTGCCGCAACTGCTCCGAGCCAGTTTGAAATGATGAGTTTTCTGGTGCAGGAACCCGGCATCGACTGGAGCAAGGTCACTTTGTTCCATTTGGATGAATACATTGGTTTGCCACAAGGACACAAAGCAGGTTTCCGTCTGAATCTGCGTGAAAACTTCATCGACAAACTGCCCTGCAAGCTGGCTGAAGTTTACTTCGTCGAAGGCGATACCGACGATCCCGCCGCTTTCTGTGCCAAAATGAAGAAAGTTCTGGCCGATCATCCGGTTGACATTGCCTTTATCGGTGTCGGCGAAAACGGTCACATCGCTTTCAATGACCCGCCGGCTGACTTTGATACCGACGAAGCATTCCTGGTTGTGAAACTGGATGATGCCTGCCGTAATCAGCAGCTCGGCGAAGGCTGGTTCCCCACCTTCGATGCTGTTCCCACTCATGCATTCAGCATGAGCGTTCCGCAGATCTGCAAGAGCAAAGTCATCGTCAACGTTGTGCCTGATGAACGCAAAGCCCAGGCTATCAAAGGCATGGTCGAAGGCCCGGTCACCAATACCTGCCCGGCTTCCATTCTGCAGAACCATCCGCACTGCGTAACCTTCCTGGACGAAGCCAGTGCTTCGCTGTTGGGCAAGTAAGTTTTGTTTACAGCGTAGTCTGTAAATAAGAGTTTTTTCAACACCGATCCTGATAAAACGGGGTCGGTGTTTTTTTGTTTTTGGAAGGCAGCCGTAACGGCATAAAAAAGTAGTTTATTGCAAGAAAATGCTTTTTTTTGTGAAAAAATCTTTATTTTTGCAAAAAAGATGAAAAAAAGTTAGTTTGAAGCCGGTTTTTCACTTGAAAAGCTGTTTTATTATGCTATCATAAATTACGGATATTTTTTTCACAACCTTAAATTATTCAACCGAATGGAACAGAAAAAGATGTGTTGCGGACAACTGTCGGAAGCCGCGAAAGCCAAATTCGCCGAGCTTGATCGTTTTATTGACATGTTTAACATAGATCGCAATGATGAACGGCGGCGGGGGTGGCTGATCCGGACTCTGCATCGGGCTCAAGCTATTTTCGGTTATCTGCCGCGTGAAGTCCAGCAGCATGTTGCCAAACGCCTTTATTTATCCGAAGCACAGGTTTCCGGGGTGGTGAGTTTTTACAACTACTTTACAACCAAGCCGAAAGGCAAGTATTGTATTGATATTTGTCTGGGAACTGCCTGTTATGTCAAAGGTTCGCAGAATATATTGACAGAAATTGAACGGATGCTGGGTGTCAAAGCCGATACTGAACCGACCGCAGATGGGCTTTTTTCCATTTCAGCCCTGCGTTGCGTCGGGGCATGCGGTTTGGCTCCGGTCATGATCGTCAACGGTAAGGTTTACGGTAAGCTGACGGTTGCCAAAGCAGTTGAAATCATCAACGAATACAAGAAGCAGGGGTAAGCATTATATGAAAAAGATAACTTCTCAAGCCGCTTTACTTGAGCTTTATAATCAGTCCAAGGCAAAGCTGGCGTTGCGTTTGACCAACAATCACGATATTACTTCGGTAAAAAAAGAAATTCTCTGTTGCGGCGGTACCGGTTGTCATGCCTCCGAATCATTGAGTCTGATGCAGCATTTGCGCGAAGAGATCCGTAAAAACGGTCTGGAAAACGATGTTAAAGTCGTGCAGACCGGTTGTTTCGGTTTCTGTGCCCAGGGCCCGATCGTCAAGATCATGCCTGACAATGTATTCTATGTGCAGGTGAATCCCGGCGATGCCCGCGAAATCGTTCACAAACATATTATCGGTAAAGAACTTGTCGATCATCTGCTCTTTATCGACCCCATGCTTAAAGAGCGTATTCACGATTATGAAAAAATGTCTTTTTACGCCAAACAGAAGCGTATAGCCTTGCGTAATTGCGGTTTGCTTGACCCGGAAGATATTACTGAATATATTGCCCACGAAAGTTATCAGGGGTTGGCAAAAGCACTTTTTGAAATGACTCCGGAAGAAGTTGTTCAGGAAGTTTTGAATTCCGGTTTGTGCGGACGCGGCGGTGCCGGGTTCCCCACCGGTTTGAAGTGGAAGATCGCCGCCGGGGTCAAATCCGACGAAAAATATATTGTCTGTAATGCCGACGAAGGCGACCCCGGTGCATTCATGGACCGTTCGATCCTGGAAGGCGACCCCCACAGTATTATTGAAGCTATGGCGATCGGAGCGTATGCCATCGGTGCCAAACAGGGTTATGTCTATATCCGGGCGGAATATCCGCTGGCTCTTGACCGTTTGATCGGTGCGATCAATCAGGCCCGTGAACTTGGTTTGCTGGGCAAAAATATCATGGGTACGGATTTCTCTTTTGATATTGACTTCCGGCTCGGAGCCGGGGCGTTTGTCTGCGGCGAAGAAACTGCACTCATTCACTCCATGGAAGGTCTGCGCGGTGAACCGACGACCAAACCGCCGTTCCCGGCAAATATCGGCGGCGGTGTTTGGGGCTGTTCCACGAATGTGAACAACGTGGAAACCTATGCGTCGATCCCGGTGATTATCCAGAAAGGTGCTGAATGGTACCGGCAGATCGGTAACTGGAAAGCTGAATTTGATGAAAACGGCAACTGGGTACGCTCGATCAGCGGTAACTCCGGAACCAAAGTATTTGCTCTTGCCGGCCAGATCAACAATGTCGGTCTGGTGGAAGTTCCCATGGGAACGACCTTGCGGGAGATCATCTACGAAATCGGCGACGGCATCTCCGGCGGGCGTGAGTTCAAAGCAGTGCAGACCGGCGGGCCTTCCGGCGGCTGTATCACGGCTGAAAACCTCGATACTCCGATTGACTATGCCAACTTGCAGCGTATCGGTTCGATGATGGGTTCCGGCGGTATGATCGTGCTTTCCGATAAAGATTGTATGCCCTCGATGGCGAAGTTTTATCTTGAATTCACCAAAGATGAATCCTGCGGCAAATGTACACCTTGCCGTATCGGCAACCGGCGTATGCTGGAAATGCTTGAGCAGATATGCAACGGCAGCGGCACTGAAGAAATGCTTGATGAGCTTGAACAGCTTGCCCGTACCATTGCCGATACTGCGTTGTGCGGGCTGGGTAATACTGCACCCAATCCGATATTGAATACTTTGCGGTATTTCAAAGATGAATATCTGGCACATGTCCGCGATAAGAAATGTCCGGCAGGCAGTTGCCCCAATCTCTACACCTTGAGTATTACTGATGAGTGTGTGGGTTGTACCAAGTGCAAACGCAACTGTCCGGTGAACGCTATTACCGGTGAACTCAAGCAGAAGCACTTTATTGATCCGGCAAAGTGCATCAAATGTGGTCAGTGCATAGATAACTGCCCGAAAAAAGCCATCGTCAAAGGATAACTCTTATTATGAACAGCAATATGGTCAACCTTACAATAAATGATAAAGCCGTTTCAGTACCGGCGGGTTCTACTATTCTTGATGCCGCCAAAAAACTCAATATAAAAATCCCGACTCTCTGTCATTGCGACAAGATCGGTGGTTGCGGTATTTCCAACAATCCGGCATCCTGCCGTATCTGCGTGGTGGAAGTTGAAAACCGCCGCAATCTGGCTCCTTCCTGTGCCACACCGGTTGTGGAAGGCATGAAAGTGCATACCAACAGCAAACGGGCATTGAACGCACGGCGTACCATTCTGGAACTGCTTTTGAGCGATCACCCGCAAACCTGTATGACTTGTGCCAAAAATCAGAACTGCGAATTGCAGAAACTGGCGGCAGAGTTCGGTATCGAAGAAATCAAATACCTCGGCGAACGCAACCGCTTCAAACCCGATGCCTCCAGCGAAGCGATCCGCCGCGACCTCTCCAAATGTATCATGTGCCGCCGTTGCGAAACGGTCTGCAACAAAATCCAGACCGTCGGGGCTTTGACCGGTTACGGCCGCGGTTTCGGAGCAAAAGTCGGTACGGCAAGTCTGATACCGCTGGCAGAATCCAACTGTACTTTCTGCGGTCAGTGCGTAAATGTTTGTCCGGTCGGTGCGATCACCGGTATCAGTTATGTAAAGAAGGTGTGGGATGCGATCAATGACCCCGCTAAAACCGTGGTCGTTCAGACGGCTCCGGCAGTCCGTGTGGCGGTCGGTCAGGAATTCGGTTTTGAGCCGGGCGAACCGATAACCGGCAAGCTGGTTGCCGGGTTGCGGGCGTTGGGGTTCAACAAGGTTTTTGATACCAACTTTTCCGCTGACCTGACAATTATGGAAGAGGGCAACGAAATCGTTGAACGGATCAAGGCAAACAAAAATCTGCCGATATTGACCAGCTGCTGCCCCGGATGGATCAATTTTATTGAGCATAATTATCCGGATCTCTTGCATATACCCTCAAGCTGTAAATCGCCGCAGCAGATGTTCGGAGCGATTGCCAAGAGTTATTATGCTGAAAAGATCGGCGTTGCCCCCAAAGATCTGATCGTGGTGTCGATCATGCCGTGTCAGGCGAAAAAATACGAAGCCGCCCGTCCGGAATTTTCGCATGACGGCGTGCGGGATGTTGATTATGTAGTTACCACCCGCGAACTCTGCAAGATGTTCAAGGAAGCCGGTGTCAACCTTGCCAATCTGGAAGATGACCAGTTTGACAGTCCGCTGGGCGAATCCAGCGGTGCCGCTGATATTTTCGGCGTAACCGGAGGTGTGTTGGAAGCCGCCTGCCGTTCAGTGTATTTTATGCTCAACGGCAAAAATCTCGATGGCGATGCGATCAACTTCCGTGCGGTTCGCGGTTTGGATGGCATTAAAGAAGCTACCGTTCAGCTTGCCCCCGGCAAAAGCATCAATGTGGCGGTCTGTTCCGGTCTGGGCAATGCCCGCAAAGTGCTGGATATGGTTCGCAATGATCCCAACCGTTTCCAGGCTATCGAAATCATGGCTTGTCCCGGCGGATGTATCAATGGCGGCGGACAGCCGTTCCTGCACGGCGATTCGGCATTGCTGGAAAAGCGGATGAAGGGGTTATATACCGAAGATGAACGCAAAACACTGCGGCTTTCGCACGAAAATAAAGATATTCAGAAACTCTACGCTGAATACCTCGGCGAAGTCGGCGGCGAAAAAGCTCATCACCTGCTGCACACCAAATATCACAGCAAGTAAGATTGCTTAAAAAAAACAAGATATTATGAGAGACACAAGAGGTCTCTCATTTTTTATGTCTAAAAACAAAAAGTGGTTTGCCTCTTGATAAAAATGGATTTATGTTAAATCCGAGAACAAACCGAAGTCGTATAGTACGCTTCA
>SUVS01000046.1 GCA_015061885.1 Lentisphaerota bacterium | reverse complement strand
TACAGAACGCGAATAGGAGCAAGACAAAAGCAACCTTTGGGAATCATCTTTTGCTGATTATCAACTTTTTTACGATTTTTTTGCAAATATAACTTGACAAACAGTCTCTCATAGGAGGGGCTGTTGCTCACCTTTTTTGAGGTTTTGCAACAGCCCATTGGTATATTGCTTTTCTTTGGCAAGCCGTAAATTATTCACTCAACATGACTATTGAGTGGATATCCACCTGCGGGAGAGCTATTTCCAGCGTATCGGGACTGATTCGTTTCCAGATCAGATTTTTATCTTCCGGGAAGACCGAAACCTTGCTGAATTCGCCGTTATCCTTTACCTGTATGGTGATATCTTTTATCGGGGCAAGGCTGGTAGCCACCACCCGACGCGGACTCATGACCTCCACCGAACTGCGGTTGAGCAAGTTGATGTGATATTCATTATCCCGTTTCCGCAAAATCATTTCCAGATATTCCGGAGCATTGAGTTTCACGCTCTGTTCAAAGCCGACCTTATTGAGCATATCATCGAGCATATTGCGAAGCACATAGTAGTGATTCTGTACATACAAAGCAAAGGCGGGGCAGTAGAATCCGGCAAGCAACCCCTTTCCGTAACGCTTGCAAGTTGCCAGCGGCTTGACAGTGCCTTCTTCGCAATCGCCGTCAATAGTCGGATAAAGCTCTGCAAGCACTTCAGTTCCATCCAGCGGTTTGACCGGCTGCACCGGTCCGGGCATGGAGCAACCCTCGCCATTGAAACGCACCGCAGTAAAGCGGCGGTGATTGATCATGTTGGAATAACCGTAAACCGGCTCTTCGATCACACTGCCGTCCATGGCAATACCGAGTTCATCGGCAAACTCATTGGCAAAGTCCGCACCGGTACCGAAAACGATACCGCCATTTTCGGCAAACTTCAATATGGCAGCTTTTTCTCCGGCAGTAACGCACTTGCTTTCCGGCAGCACGATCATCTTGTAATCGTTCAGCCGATTGAGTGTATCTTCAGAAGAAATTATATCTGTACTGCGGTGAGTTTCCTGCATCAGGTGCAAGGCTCCTTCCAGAGCATCGTGGGCAGTTCCCAGATTGTAAAGCGGATTATTTCTTGCATAATAGTTGCCAGCCAGATGCAGCAGAGCGATTTCACTGGCACTTTGAGTTTTGAAACATATTTCACGGCGGGGGTGAATGAACTCATTGGCAACTTTGGAAACTATCTTGTGTTCGAATTCCGAAAGTCTGCCATCACGCATCGGCGAAAGATAAATCATCGTTGCACCACCCAGCGCAATAGGTTCAGCTATTTCCTGACTCAAATGCACCGCACTTTTCATCAATTGCGAAGTTTTGTGCAAATCCAGATAAACATTGCGGGTAAATCCCCATGCCATCAAGTCCCACGGCATATTACGCGATGAGAGGAAACGGCCTTCGAGAGCCGCCCGGTCCGCACCGTAGTTGGGGGTAAAGTCGCCGCTCAAATAGTCAACTTTGACCCGTATTTCTTCCGGCTGACGCACTGAATACATCCAGTTGCTGCAAATCATACATTCCGGCTTGCGGGCGTGAACGGCAGCAGTATATTTTGCCACATATTCTTCAAAGAGAGTCCGGAAAAAGTCCATATATTCGCGGTAGTATCTGGCATCGGGCGACATGGGCACTTCGGTAATACCGGTGCGGGCGGTGAAAGTTTTCTGACAACGTTCGCACCAACAGGCAGTTGCCCCCCAGTTGTCGCCATCGATCCAGAAACCGTCCACATCATAATCCTCAACCAGTTCAATAAGCTGCGGGATCATGATCTTATCCAAGTAATCACTGGTCAAACAGATGCAGTCGCGGCGTTTTCTGCCATCGAAGTTGATACTGTGCCAATCGGGATTTTCTTCCACAGCTTTGCCGTCACGCAAGCCGGAATAATGCACCCCCAGCGGGATACCGAGGCGTTTGGAAGCGTTGCGGTAGGCACGGACATCATCCCGTTCGAGCGTGGGAGTCGTCCAACCGGTTTTGCAGAACCAGGTCGTGTATCCGGGGTGACCTTTACCGTCGCATTGGACCCAGTCGGGTTTGAGTTCGCTCCAAAGCCGGTAGAGTTGTTCTTCATCGACTTTGCCGCAGAACCCGGGCAAATCATCATCATGACCATGCAAATCGTAGTGCATGCCGAAAAACGCATCGTCATGCCAGTTTTTTACTTTTCCAGACATAAAAATATACCTTTCTGTTTATAAAATATACTCATTAAAAGCGTTATTATTTTTTACATTACTCAATAAAGTTCGATCTCGCTCAAGAATACCTGACTGTAAGGTCCTTTTTCCGGAGTTGCTCCCTGCCGTTCAAATTCAATTTTTACAGTATCGCTGATCTGTTTTTTCCAGCTTATTTCCACGACCTTTTTTCCGGTTCCGTCGAATGGAATAATATTGCCATTGACAATGACCCGCCCCCGGGCAAGAGTCCTGCCGGGAGTATAAAGAACCATTTTTTCCACAGCTTCCGCCCGCGGCAGTTTCAGCTCAATATATGGAGCTGTGTCATCAGCAGCCGGAGTCCAGGCAAAATCTGCCCAGGTCGGTTCGGTAAGACCATCCAAAAGGAAATAGAGTGTACCCATACCGGCAGTCGTATAGTTCGGCTTTTCTGAAGACGCTTTTATGCGGGTAATATTTTCCGGATAGATATTCTTTTTGTACATATCACGGTATTGAGCTTCAAACAGCTCTCCGGTTCCGATGAGATTGCCTTTTTTCTTTCGGGACGCGGTAAGTTCAGCAATGCGTTTTTCAATTTCAGCAACCTGGGGAACTTGGGAGGCAAGAACTTTATCGCTTATATATATCTTTGATTGTTTCGGTTCAAAACGATCCGTAATAACACCCTTTTCCACCCGGCAGACACCATTGCCGCCGGCTTCGTAAAAAGTATGCTCCTTGAGCGTGGCAAACTGCAATTTTACATTGTGGACTTTACTGTCGGTATTGACCACGATCAAACAGTACTTATCGCCGTATTTTTTCAAACCGAACCGCAATCCGGGAATGTCATTTACCGCTTTAACTTCATTGATAAGAGTATTTTCCAAAAGATAATCTTTCAGCATCTGCAAAGTTTGTCCTAATTCGACATGACCGATTATCATACTGGAAAATATCTGCGACCGGTAATAGGTGTACAATGCAAAGCCCTTGGCGTTGCAGATCAGTGCTTGCAAAAACTGCATACGCTGGTCACGGTAGTCAGGAGCGATTCCCCGCAATTTACCGTCAGCACTGCGGGCCGGCCACATCGTCATCTGCGGACAGAACCAACTGGGGCGCAATGCAGAAGCGGTTTTTACCCAATCGGCAGTTGCAGTACGGGGCTTGGCAGTGGAATCATCTTCAAAATACTGCGGATAACAATCAGGCATCAGTATGTCGCATGATTTATAAAATCTCTTGATGCCATGCAAACCGTAATTGAGCATGATTGCCGGATGATACGGATCAAGTTTCCGCAATAAAGCTGCGGCTTCTTCATAAAAAAGCGGACTGTGATTTCTGCCTTCAGGTTCATCAGCCAGATACCACGCAAATAAACCTTCTTCACCGGATAGAGCATTCACCACTTCAGTGACTTTATTTTTCTGTATATCGGAGAATCTTCCCTTGCGGGCATTTTCGGCAAAAATATCGGCTTTATCCCACGCCTTACCGGTAAACTCCTGCGTAAAATAGATTATAGAACGTTGACCGGTACGGAGATTTTCAGCTATATGTTTTCTACCGTGTTCAGCATCGCTGAATGTTATATATTCCAACAGCAAGTTCAACGATTTATCAGGCTCATACGGCTGATTGCCGATCCAGCCGAAAGGCAGAGTCTTTACACCGTCAACATACGTTACACCATTTTTATCAAGCCAAACTTCTCCCTTGCGGTAGGGCAGTTTGCGTATTTGCCGGGACAACACGATCTTGTTTTGGCTGTAAATCTGCAAATCATATTTGCCGTCAGGTAATTTACTCATGTCGAATGACAAAAAGTTTTTGCCGTTTTCCGCAGTAAAATTCTGTTTGAGTGTGCTTTTTTCTCCACTTAATACTGCTGTAAGTTTTTGCGGAGCCGTCAACTGCGAAATAACTTCAAAACTCAACGTCTTATCCGGCATAGTGGCAAATATACAATCCCGGTATGCCGGAGTTATGATTTTTAACGACAGCGGATTGTATTGCAGATCGACCGCTGTTTTTCCGGTGTACAGAAGCAGCGGTTTTACTGCATTGGTATATATGCTGTACTCAAGAACATATTCACCATCACTCATGCCGTTCATTTGAGTTTGAATGGTATGGGCAGAATTTTTTCTGATACTTTGCAGCAATGTTTTTTCAAATCTGCCGTTTTTGCCGCTCAATGTAAAAACGATTTTTACCAGATTAAGTTTTGTATCGCCGCAATTCAGTACCGTTGATAAATCAAGTTTGCCAGGGTTGCGGTAAGCGTAAAGTGTTTTTTCCAGTTTCACATTGTAAAGAGTTTTGTCAAACCCAACTGCCGGAAGTTTGGCAAACTCCAGCGGATAATTCAACCCATGTTTTTCCAGTTTCACCATAGTCGATGTAACCAGCTTGCCGCCGGCCCGGCGATGACGGACCACATTAAAGCGGAAACTATCCGGAGAGGTAAGTTTATCCGCCATCGATGCCGCCGGAATCACCGCATTTACGATCCAGCGATCACTCCGGCGTTCAACTTTGAAATCTGCCTTGCTCTGATAATCTGAAAAAACATTGTAGATATTTTTGTTGGTGTTATTATCAGTCAGAAGCATATCGCAACTCTGTCCGGAGCAATCAATAATAAACTTGTAGAACTTTGCTGCTCCCGGCTCGGAAGCAATACTCAATTCAACAGAATCATTCCGCCAGATGGCTCCACTGTCAGGCGGGAATCTGTCGGCAGTAAGTTTGGACATTGCCGGTTCCAGAGCTTCGATTTGAAAATAAAAGTTGCCGTTATGGAAAAAATTCCGCACAAGTGTCTGCACCGCAGCCTTACTGCCGGTTCCGGCAACCGTAAAATCACTGCGGAGCGGCTGTTTTTGCAGCATTTCTTCAGGACTTATCCGGGCATCCGGTGCTTCAATAGTGAACCTTATCCGGGTTTCTTTGTAACAATTCTGTTTTTTTCTGTCTTTGAGTTCAGCAGGATTTTTATGGACAAACAGCGTCTGGATCGTTACAACATAATCCCCGGCAGGCCAATTTTTGCTTGAAAAACTTATATTGGTTTTTTCGCCGGAAGCAGCGACCGCCGGATAACGGAAATAACCTCTTTTAACCTGAACTCCGCCCCGGGTTATAAAAATTTCCGGATAAGTCTTGTGGTTATTGTTGTATGCACCGGTCTTTTCGCAAAAATCCGCCGGAACTTTTCTGGCGTTCAAATAGGCTCGCCACAGATATGGTTTATACCCGTCGGGGTAAACAGCAGTCGCTGACATGACCACATCTTCCCCCTGCGTGTAAACATTTTTTGCCAGTTGGCAAGTCAATGCAAATTCTGATGTTATGCCCCATACGGCCCATAACAAAGTCACCGTTGCTGCAACAATCTTCTTCATGATATATTAACTGCTGACCTTCTTGCGTTATTTACCCGATGCAGCCGCATCCGGAGCCTTGACGGTAAATTTTATATAAGATTGCTTGTAGCAATATTCTTTTTCACCGGCTTTACGGGCTTTGGGATTTTTATGTACCAGCAGAACCTGAATGGTTACAACATAATCGCCGACCGGCCAGTTTTCGCTGGAAAAGAAAGTGCTGACTTTTTCGCCGGATGCCTTGACCGCCGGATAACGGAAATATCCCTTCTGCGGCTGTTTGCCATCACCTTTGAGTATAAAAATTTCCGGATAAGTCTTGTGATTATTGTTGTACGCACCGGTCTTTTCACAAAAGTCAGCTGGAACTTTTCTGGCGTTCAAATAGGCTCGCCACAGATATGGTTTATATACTTCCGGATAAGTTGCAGTCATGTCAAAAGCAATTTTTTCGCCGGGAGCAAATACAGTTTTTGCAATTTCGCATTTCAGAGTAAAATCAGAACTCCAAGAGGTACAGGCGGCGAGCAGCAAAGCTGCGGCAGCTAAAAACTTTTTCATAAATAAAACCTTTCTTCTTTTATTTAACGATTTACAAAAAATATCAACTGCTTACGGATTTTTGCCCTTGGTTGTATTGCTGGCATCAAAGTATGTCCAGCCGTTATTGGCACGCATAGAGTCTTTAAGGCCGTTGACTGTTATAGCCTGAACATGACCATCGCCATAAAGGATATTGCATGCGTTGGCATGGCGGAAGTGAGGCAGTCCGCCGCCGGAACCGCCGCTATTATTATCAGCAAGATAAAAGTGTCCGGCAAACCACTTGGAGTTGCTCTTATAGTCAACCGCGAGGGTATCGCCCATAAAAATCATTTCATCAGGCGATTCCCAGATGGTTTTGCCTTCGTATATTGCACCGGCAGAATTACAACCGATAGGTTGTGCTGCAAGTATGTTGTAGTAAAGTCTTGCCTGACCGACAGTACGCAAGCCGTAACAATCCGAGTTCACCCCCACCCCCAAACCGGGGAACGGACAACGCAATATCCGCGGAATATGGTCACTGGAAGTGCCGACATATCCTTTTTCTTCCGGCAGATAACCGCCTTCATGCAGTACTTTGAAATACTGTTTGTTGGCTGCGGAGTTGTAGGCTGTATAGCAAAAACCATTGTTATCTGATGCATAACCGATCTGACTTATACCGGCCTGTTTGAGGTTTGATACACAGTTACTGGCAATCGCCGCCATACGGGCCGAAGAAAGTGCCGGCAACAACATTGCCGCCAGAATCGCAATGATAGCTATAACTACCAGCAATTCGATCAAAGTGAAGGTTGATTTTTTCATTCTTTTTCTCCTTTCAGATAATTGTTATTCGTTCAACATTATTGATTAAATTTTTTTATTTCTCTATGCTGCAACAACTTTCCCTTTCAACAAAGGTTCCCGGCAGCAAGACCTTATTTTTTGTATTTTCTCCCGGATTTTCAATCGCTTTGATCAGAGTTTCTGCCGCTATCCGGCCGATCATGGCTGTTGCTTCCTGGACCGTGGTCAGCGGAACATAAACATTTCTGGCAATAACAATATCGCTGAAGCCGGTTATGGAAAGTTCTTGAGGAACCTTTACCCCCAGACTGCGGCACGCTTCCAACGCGCCGATCGCCAACGGGTCATTCGCCGCATGCAATGCTGTAAACGGCAGTTTGTCATCGTACCATTCTTTAAGCAGACTGCAACCGACCTCGGTTGATAATTCACCCTGTTTTACCAATTTTTCATCCCACGGCAAATTGCAGTCAGCCAGACCGAGTTTGTACCCTTCCAGCATTGACCGGGAAAATGATTCATCGGGCGTACCGCCTAGATGAGCAATCTTGCGGTGTCCGAGTCCATAAAGATAATGAACCAGCTTGCGCGACTCATTTACGCAATCGGTCGTAACATATGAACAAGCAAGTTTATCTTCCGGGAAATAACGGTCAAAAAGTACATAAGGCACATTATGCTTATCCAGATAGCGGCAGTGTTCAACGCTGCGGTCGCCGCGCACCGGGCTCATGAGGATACCATCCACAGGAATGGTCAAAAGCATCTCAAGCTCTTTAAGTTCGCTCTCGGCACTCTCACCGGAGAGGCAGAGCAGCAGATTGTATTTATCGCCCAGCGTTGAACGGATACTTTCGATGATCTCCGGATAATAGGAATAGGAAAATGACGGCATCAGCAACCCGATCAGGTTCGAGCGTCTGGTCTTGAGGGCTCGTGCCATCAGATTGGGCCGATAATTGTGTTCCCTGATATATTCATCGATCCGGGCAGAAGTCTTGGCACTGACCTTGCCGCTGCCGGAAAGATAGCGGTAAACTGTCATTAAAGATATCCCTAAAGCCCGGGCGATGTCTTCCTGTGTTGTCATATCTGAAACAAGCCTTTATGTTATACGAATAACAATATAATGCATTTTTTATCTGTTGTCAAGGGTGCTAAATAAAAAAAAATTAGTTTTTTTTACGGTCGGGAAGTTATAAAATAACGATTTTTTATTGAAAAATTTCCTAATTATGTTATATTACAGAACAGTTATCCGGAATATTTTTTATTTTGCATTTATGACTTTTGAACAAATTACAATGACAGTATTTGCCCTGATGTTTGCATTGGGAGCCATAGATTATCTGTTAGGCAATCCCTGGAACATCGGCAATAAAATAGTTGAAGGGCTGCAAGCATTTGCCCCGCTTTTTCTGACCATGGGCGGATTTCTCGTTATGCTGCCGGTCATAACTGAGTTTCTTACTCCGTTTGCGATACCATTTTTCAAAGGTATAGGTGCGGACCCGGGGCTTTTCCCCGGCATAATTCTTGCCAGTGACTCCGGGGCATACCCGCTGGCACAAAGTATAGCATCCACTCCGGATGCAGCCGGACTGGGTGGAATGCTTTTAGGTTCAATGATGGGAGCAAATGTTATATGTATGCCCCTGATATTGCGTATGCTCGATAAAAATGACCATATGTGTTTTTTCAAAGGCTTGATGTTTGCCGTTATAACCATGCCGTTGGGACTGCTCGCCGGCGGACTTGCCGCCGGTTATAAGTTGGTATTTATCATGCAACAGATGCCGCTCCTGCTTATTGTTTCGTTTGCGGCAGCGGTCATGCTTTACCGGATACCGCAAATATTGGCAAAGATCCTGACTGTATTTTCAAAAGCTATGGAGTGCGTGGCATTAAGCGGCTTGGTCATTGCGGTTCTCTTCCGGGCTTTGAATATAAAAGCAGCAATGCTTGCACCTTTGGAAAACGCCATCACCATTATCGGAATGATCGCTGTCATATTGCCGGGGGTGTACGTTTTCACCGAAGTTTTGTCGCGTGTAATAAATAAATTACTGCCTGTTTCCGGTAACGATTCAAAACTGAACAACATTTCGCTGGTCGGCTTTATCAGCACTGCCGCCAACGCAATTCCGACTTTGGTTATGATCAAAAAAATGGATGAACGCGGCAAACTGCTGAACTGTGCTTTTCTGGGGTCAGGAGCTTATGTTTTAGGCGATCATCTGGCCTATTGCACAGTAGCAGAGCCCAAACTCATTGTTCCACTTCTGATTGCCAAACTTACAGCTGCATCAAGTGCCGTTTTCCTGGCCTGGCTTTGTTTGAAATATTCCAAGCAGCAGCAATAATATAACAATCAGGTCTGTTTGCATATGAATATATTGCAGCAAACAGTTTTATCCGTACTCTTAATGTCAGGCACTGTTCCCCCGTATGGGCAGGTAACTGGTTGGACAATAAATATCCTGCTGAATAAAAAATTGTATTCTTATTTAAATTTTATCGTTCATATAACATAACCAAAACAGTTAAAAATAACTTCAGCATCAGTCAATATGCCATTGGTCATTGGGAAAGTTTTGCTGCATGGCGGCTGTGCTGAAATTTACTGCTGGCATTGGCTATGTGTTCACGCAGCAATTTTTCGGCAGCATCTGCCCAGCGGCGTTTCATTGCATCAAAACGAATCGTGCAGATGCAGTCAAAGCTGCCAATGAATTGTTGCCGCAAATCAATAGAGATTCTTCAATCAGCTCTCGAATGGAGTATTTAAGTCGCATTGCAGAGCTGAAAAATCTTATTCCAAAAAATGATTTAAAAATTACTGATGTGTGGGATCGTTATCTCAATTCAGCCTCCAGACCAGATAGCGGCGAAAAAACATTAGCTTTTTATCAGACCGCGTTTGAGATTTTCAAAAATTGGCTACATAAAAACCATTCTGAGATGATTTTCGTAAGACAGATTGACAGTGAAATTGCCAATGAGTTTGCCTTTAGTAAAACATAATAAAGTATGAGTTAAGAGCTTTTTTTCTGCCATGGATGCAGTCGGAATATTCCACTGCATCCTATTTTTATTTTGCAGCCCCGTGGTGTAATGGTAGCACAAGTGATTCCTAACCATTTGACAATAAGGATCTTTATGCTATATTATCTGTGCACTTATTGATAACTTATCGATAGATTTTCTACGGCTTACAGCGGCTCTTGAGAGTGCAGAGCCGCAAGCATCAAAAATCTTGTTGGTTATTGTAATGAGGTGAAAATCAAGCGGTTATGTCAGAAATTCGGGCAAAAAAATGGCAGCCCCGTAAGGATTCGAACCTCAACAAAATGAACCAGAATCACTTGTGCTACCATTACACCACGGGGCTGCTTCAGACGATCTTATCGATCGCAACATGTTATTTAATATAACACCTCTTTTGCAAAAGGCAAGAATTTTTATATAGAAAAACTGCTTATTTTCTGAAAAATCCCAGCTTCGTACTTTTTATAAGCAGTATTTATTACAGATGCTTTAACTCTGGAACCGGGAGTATTGCATATTTCTGCTTTACTGGGCTACGCTTTTGCGGAACCTTGCCAGCGAAAATACGAAGAGCAATGTTCCGATTATAAAAAGTTTCAAAAACGGTTTCCAGACTACTTCAATACCCGCTCCGCGGAACAATATAGCTTGACAGAACTCTACAAAATGAGTGGTCGGTGCCGCCTGCATTACCTTTTGCACCCACATTGGCATACTTTCCATGGGCGTTGAACCGCCGGAAAGCATCTGCATCGGCAGCAGTACCAATATTAAAAGCATCCCCAACTGCGGCATATTCTGTGCCACACATGCCAGGAATATACCCAGCGATGTAACCGCAAACAAATGCAATGCCACCCCACAGCCGAAAAGCCAGATCGAGCCGTTGACCGGCACATGCATCATTTGCATTATCACCACGATCAGCGAAACCAGCGAGGCTGTCAGTACCACCAACAGCATTGACCACACTTTGGAAAACATGATCTCAAACGCTGTTACCGGCATGACCAGCAAATGTTCCAGTGTGCCGTTTTCGCGTTCACGGATAAGTGCCGCCCCGGTCAGAATGATTGCCAGCATGGTTATATTGCTGACCAACTGCATTACTGCTTTGAACCAGCTCTGGGTCAAATTGGCATTATAGCGGTTGCGGATGACTGTTTCCACCGGCAAATCTGCTGAACTTGATTCTTTGAGGTAACTCTTTACCTCTTTATTTATTATCTGCTGGATATAGCCGCCGCCGGAAAATGCCTGCGACATGCGTGTGGCATCAATATTGAGCTGTATGGTGGGTTTTCTGCCGGCAAGTACATCTTTTTCAAATTCGCTGGGTATCACCAGTACAAAGGTATATTTGCCGGCATCCATTGCCGGGTCGATATCTTCGAGCTTGATTTCGTCGGCATGGCGGAACATGGGCGGGAAGAACGCATCGAAAATCCGTTCCGAAAGCTGGGAACGGTCTTCATCGACCACTGCTATCGCCGCATTGGTGATCGTATCGTTGGTGGCGTTGCCGGTAATGTAGATGCCCAGCGAAAAACTGTAAACGATCAGGATCAGAAGCATGTAATCGCGGAACAAACCTCGCAACTCTTTTACGCCCAGAAAAAATATGTTTTTCAATGTCTGTTTCATCTTATTTTTCCTGTTTTTTCAAAAGCATTACTCCGCAGCCGATAACTATCGGTACGGTTACAAGCAAAGCCAGCAGTTCCGGATAAAGCTCGTGGAAGCCCAGAGCTTTGTTGAATACGCCGCGGCTTATCAGAAGCATGTAGGTCGTCGGATAGATCATGCCGATGATTTTTCCGGCACCTTCCTGACTGCTGACCGGGTCGATCATACCGCAGAACTGTACTGCCGGGAGCATCGTGCCGAGCATGGTCATAAAAATAACTGCTATCTGACTGCGGGTAACTGACGATGCCAGCAAGCCGAATCCGGTCGAACACATACTGTAAAGCACCAACGCCGCCAGCAAAACTGTTACACTGCCTTTTACCGGCACATCAAAAACCGTTACCGCCATGGCTATAAGCATAAGCGAACTTAAAATGGAAAACATCACATAGGGCATCTGTTTGCCGATCAGAAATTCACTGCGGGTCAGCGGTGTAACATACAAGTTGATGATCGATCCCATCTCTTTTTCCCGAACTACTGCCAATGCCGCAAGAATTGCCGGAATCATCATCAGCAACAGGGGTATCACTGCCGGAACCATTGCCGGCAAGCTCAAGACATCCGGGTTGTAACGGTAGCGGGTTTCCACGGTGCAGCTACTTGATGCCGCATCGGTTTTGGTGGAGTGTTCACGGGCCTGTTCTTCCAGCCATTGATTATGCAGACTTGATACATACCCGTTGACCGTTTCCGCCCGCGACGGCATGGCTCCGTCGATGAAAAATGCTACTTGCGGCGTTTTCCCTGCCTGCAGATCTTTGCCGAAGTCGGGCGGAATTTCCACAGCTAAACTCAATTTGCCGCTGCGGAGGCGTTTTTCCAGATCTTCATAATCCCTGATCGGTTCCTGTTCGATAAAATAACGCGAACCGGCAATGTTCAAGATATAGTTTTTGCTCAAACCGCTGCCGTCGCGGTCAAGTACGGCAAATGAGAGGTCTTCCACATCCATACTTATACCAAAGCCCATGACCAGCATCAGGAGCAACGCACCGAATATTGCCAGCGTTGCCCGGATGGGATCGCGTAAAAGTTCCAGTTTTTCCCGCCAGCAGCAGCAAAGTACCCGCTGGATGCTGAATTTGGAATTGTTGCTTTCAATGATTTTTCGCCAGAGGCTTTTACGCTTGCCGGTTTCAGCCGGGAGTCCGGCTTCGGCACTGTTGCTCAAAGAGATTTTTTCTTTGGATGCCGGATCGGCTTCTTCGAGGTAATCAATGAATGCCGCTTCCAGAGAGGGCATATTGCGTTCTCTGACCAGATTGGCTGGAGTATCACATGCCAGCGAACGGCCGGCGTGCATGAGCGATATGCGGTCGCAACGCTCGGCTTCGTTCATGAAATGTGTGGTTATGAAGATCGTTACCCCGTCTTTCCGCGAGAGTTCGATTATCATTTCCCAAAAGAGATCCCGTGCCACCGGGTCCACCCCGGAAGTCGGTTCGTCCAGAATAAGTATCTGCGGGCGGTGGATCACTGCCGCCGCCAGACTCAAACGCTGTTTGATGCCCAACGGCAGAGAAGCCGGTGTTTCGTTGGCATAATTAAGCAGTTGAAAACGCTCCATCATCTCCTGCACCCGGTCTTTTACCATGCTTTCTTCGATACGGTAAAGCCGGGCGTAGAGCATAAGATTCTGCTTGATCGTCAATTCGTTATACAGCGAAAAAAGCTGGGTCATATAGCCGAGTTTGAGCCGGGTTTCCATGCTTTCGGCCTCAATGGGTTTGCCGAACAGTTCCGCCGAACCTTCCGACGGCGTCAACAACCCCGTAAGCATACGCATCGTAGTGGTTTTGCCACAGCCGTTGGAACCGAGAAATCCGAATATTTCGCCCTTGCGGATCTTGAACGATACATGATCGACTGCCGTAAAACTGCCGAACTTTTTGGTGAGGTTTTCGGCGGCAATGGCAATAACATCGGCATCTTTTTCCGGGAGCGGCGGTACCGTAAGTTTGGTATGACCGGAGCGTTTTTCTTCCGGCAGGAGCTGAATAAAGGCGTCATCAAGATTATCACAGTGAGTTTTGGCAAAAATCTCTGCCGGGGTGCCGGTGTCGAGAATTCTGCCTTCATCCATGGCAATGAGCCATTCAAACCGCTGGGCTTCATCCATGTAGGCGGTTGCTACAATAACGGTCATATCCGGCTGACTTGCCCGTACACTGTCAACCAGATCCCAGAACTGGCGTCTTGCCAACGGATCGACCCCGGTCGTCGGTTCATCCAGTACCAGCAGATCAGGGTCGTGGATCAATGCACAGCACAGCCCCAGTTTCTGTTTCATGCCGCCGGAGAGTTTGCCCGCCGGACGGTCAAGAAAGTTGTACAAACCTGTACTGCGGGTCAGATGGTCGATCCGGCGGCGGCGTTCTTCGGCATTATGGCCGAAGAGTTTGCCGAAGAATTGCAAATTTTCTTCCACCGTCAAAGTAAAGTAGAGGTTTTTGCCCAACCCCTGCGGCATGTACGCGATTTTCGGGCAGACTTTATTGCGGTGTTCTCTGGAACGCATGTCGCCGTTCAATACTTCGATCGAACCATGTTCCTGCATGGCTCTGGCCCCGGTTATCAGCGAAAGCATGGTCGATTTGCCCACGCCGTCCGGGCCGATCAAGCCCACCATTCTGCCGGTCGGTATTGCCAGAGAATAGTCGTTGAGAGCCAGTACCTTGCCGTAGGAAAAACTTACATGCTCAAGTTTGACAGCAAATTTCTGTTCTGTACTTGAGGAATTCATTATTTTTCCGACTTTCTTTCGCTTTTAAGTTTCAGAAATTCCGGCCATTTGGCTTCGGGATTGATTTGCACCCATGCTTCTCCTGGCAGACCGGTCTTTACATAATCAATATATTTTTTGAGCAGTTCGGGGGCGATCTTGGCTTTGATCCGGAACATGAGTTTCTGGCGTTCGATCTTGGTTTCCACAGTTTTGGGCGTGAACTGTGCCACGCCGGAAACAAAACTGATGGTTGCGGGTATCGGTGTATCGGGTATGGCATCGAGTACAATTCTTGCCGGGGCTCCGATCTTGACTTTGCCGGCAATCCTTTCGGGCAGGAAAAATGTCATATATACATCGGTCAAATCCACTAAATTCAGCACTCTGCCGCCGGCATTAAGCACTTCGCCGGGTTCGGCGATGCGGTACTGGATCCTGCCTTCCAGCGGCGAGACCAGCAGTGAATCATCAATATCAGCCTGCACCCGGTCGATCCGGGCTTTTGCACTCTGGATGTTGGCCGCGGCGGCAAGAACTTCGGCTTCAGCGGCTTTGAGGGCGGCTTGGGCTTGCATGACTTCGGCGGATGCGGCGGAAAATTCAGCTTGCGAGGTCAGGAAATAGGTTTCATCATTTTCGTACATCTGTATGGAAATAGCGTTTTTGCTTTTCAGCTCTTTGGCACGGGCAAAGCGTTTTTTGGCACCGTCAAAACTGCTTTCTTTCTGTTTCATGGTAGCTTCGGCGGCGGTAAGCTGACTTTGTTTGACGCCCACTTGAGCTTCGCTCTGGGCTTTCTGGGCAAGAGCCTGGGCGTATTGAGCTTGAGCCTGAGCGAGTTCGGCTTTGAGTACATTCAGCTGCATTTGAGCAAGTTTGTCGCCTTTTTTCACATAATCGCCTTCTTTGACATACACTTCATCCAGTCTGCCGGAGAGTTTGGAGGCTATTGCCACTTCAGTAGCTTCCAGTCTGCCGTTGCCGTGGGCAAACCCCGGCTGGTTGTAAATGGCGTTTTCCCGGTAGGATTTGACCCCGTAAAAAGCCAGAGCTGCGGCACACAGGATCAGCATGACGATAATGATTTTTTTCATAAAAAATCTCCTTCATAATCATATTATTCAGAAGTCAGTTCTTCAATGTTGAATATAGCATTAAAAAAAATATTGTCAAATCACAAAAATGGCCCAAATAATTTTTTTTTACTTTTTGATAGTACAAAACAGTAAAAAAGTTCAATATATTTCTTATATACCAAGTAAGCTTATGGAAGCAGCCGGCAAGATCAAAGGTTATGTTTTGAAAATCATTGATCACTTTTCCAGGCATTTTTCCGGTACTGCAAAGGTGAACAGCCGGTGATTTTTTTGAACTGCCTGCCAAAGTAGTTGCTGTCAGAAAATCCAACTTCAAAAGCTATAGTCCCCAGACTTTTCCGGGTGATCAGCAAAAGCTGGATGGCTTCGGATATCCTCAACTGCAGCTGATACTGCAGCGGAGCTGCGCCTACAGTACGGGTAAAAGAACGCATAAGCGAACTGCGGGACATATTGGCGGTCCGGCAGAGCTGTTCCAAAGTGATTTTTCTGCGGAAATTGCTGTGGATATATGCGATCACATTCCCCAGTTCATCGACATTTTTTTCGATATCCGGCTGATTGGTGTAAAGTCGGGCGAGCCGGCACAAAAGGTTCATAAACAATCCCATCATATTGAATTGATAACCGCTGTGCCGTTGAGAATTTTCTTCGTAAAGCTCCAGAGCTGCTTTTTCCAGGATTTGAAAATCTTCCTCCGGCAAATGCATACTTGGATAAATCTCTGAACCGTGGGGAACGCCTTTGTAAAATGCATCAAAACTTCTTAAAGCAGCGGCATCGAGCTGTGCCATGGGGAGCATTTCGGGTATATAAAGAATGTTTATCAAATCGAGTTGAGAGCCATTGAGGTAGCCGTGATATTTTCCCCGGGGTATCACAAAAATATCGCCCCGCTGCAAAGGCGTTTCGCCGGAAGTCAGCCGATGGGAGGCACTGCCGTTTTGAATAAGCACCAGCTCCACAAATTCGTGGCTGTGAAAATCCGTATCCGGCTGATTTCTGATACAAGTTATATAAAGCGGGAATTTAGTCGCTTTTCCGTTAGAAACATGAGTAATGTTTTTTAAGTGATCCATAGGGTATTCTCCATTGTAACTGCATAATTATACAGCAATTTTTACAAAAGTCAACCCATATAAGCGATAATATCACAATTTGGGAAAATCGTGCTATAAATTGAGAAAAAAGTCATAGACAGCAAATGATTGTTCTGATATAGTAAAATAAAATACGGCAAATTCAGATCAACCAATGGAAGGGAAAGTAAGTCCAATGAAAAAATTATTGTGCATGGTTGTGTTGTCGCTGGGCTTTTTTGCTGTAGCGGTCGAAGCAGTAAAAGTATCCGGTACGGCACAAACTCAGATTAAAGAAACTTCTCCGGGAGTTTTTCAGGTAACGGTTCAACCGCAGCAGGGCTGGCCGTCAGCAATGATTGCAGTGCCTCCGTCAATGATCTGGGAAAATGGCTCTGTTGAATTTGCGGTCAAATGGGTATCTCCTGCAGGTACTTTCCCCGGCAATCTGGTTATCGGTACTGCCAATCCCAAAAATGTCATCAGCGGAGCCGGTTATGTTACCGGCAAACTCACTGTGGGAAAAAACACCCAATTCAAATTCCCTTGCGTTGGTGGCAATATAGCGCAATATATTCAATTGGCAGTAAAAAATCCCTCCGCAGCGGTAACTTTTGAAATCAGCAATATAAAATTCAACAGCGGAACTTTCAATATTACCAAAAAGCGTTTGCCTGAAATTCCTCCGCTCAAGTTCAAAGGCAAGCCGTTTTTCCCGCTGGGCTCTTATGATGTATTCAGAGTGCGTGAAGGAGCTCAACTTGGCTCTATAGATGAACGTTTTATTGAAGCCGGCGGTAATTTTGTGGACTTGCACGGTATTTATCTGCCGGAAGATATGGCAGAAACTCAGGCGTACAAGGATACCTATCACCGCACCGGTCAACCGGCTCTTTATGCGGCTTTGGATAAAATGAAGAATGATCCCCGCTTTGCCAATATTGCCATTCAAATCAATATCGGGCCCAATGTGGCGTATGACGCCAGTCAATCCGAATGGGTGGGGATGAATACCATACTCAAACCGTTGAGCGGCGAAAAACTTGAACGCCATAAAAAAGTTCTCTCTGATGCGGTGGCCAAACTTTCCACTTATCCCAATATAATTGGCTATACCTTTGATGAGCCGGAAAATTGCGTCTGGAAATACTACAGTGCCACCCGCAAAAAAGAGTGGGAAAAGTTCAAGGATAAAGACCTTGCTGAGTGTATGCTCAAATGGATGATGTGGATGCGCCCGGTAATTAAGGAAAATCACCCCGGTGCACTTATTATTCCGGTTTTGGGCTGGTGGACAACTTATGAACAGATGGCTCCTTTTTATGATGTTTTGATTGCCAATACTTATCAGGGGGCCAAAGTCGGAGCTCCGGAATTTTCGGCAGATCTTTTTGTGGTCAACTACGATGCGGCCTGTCAGGTTGCAGCGGTACGGGCCGCCGGTAATGGTAAAAGTGCAATTTTTATGCCGGCAATGTATGATATTCTGCTCGGTGCACGCGGCAACACTATCCACGAACAGTTGTATGTGATGTTTGCGCCTATCACCCGCGGAGTTATGGGGATTCACGGCTGGCGTTTGCAGCGTTGTTCTGATGAATACCGCAAGTTTATAATTTATCCGGCCATGAAAGAGGTCGACAAACTCAAGGAATATTTTCTGGGAGAATGGCATGATGACCTGATTTCCAGCGACCGGGATACTGCCAGTGTCGATTACCTGAAAAAATTCAAAACCCGCATCCGGCTGGTCGAAGATCAGGAAGACGGGGTTATGGAAAAGGTCGACAATGCAGTACCTGATGTCAGTTACTGCCTGCGTAAACACCCCGATGGCTCGTATTTGCTGCTGGCGGTAAACAATATGCGCGAGCCAATTACAGTAAATTTTACAATCAATCTGCCCGGTCTGCCGAACAGTATGTATGACAATATCAACAAAAGTTGCGTAGTCGGCATTAAAGGACGCAAGGCTCAAGTCAAGTTTGAACCTTTCGGGGTTCACGCTTTTATTATTAAACCCGTAAAGTAAACAATATTAACTCCAAAGAGGTATCAGATTTATGAAAAAGCATTTTACTTTGATTGAGTTGCTGGTGGTAATCGCAATTATTGCCATTTTGGCTGCTATGCTGCTGCCGGCTCTTTCCGCCGCCCGTGAACGTGCACGCAATACTGCCTGCATAAACAAATTAAAGCAAATCGGAGTTGCAGAGTTTCAATATTCCGGTAATAACAAAGACTACATTGCCTGCGGATTTTTCAAAGATGGCGCAGGCGATGAACAACAATTCTGGGGACGCATGTACGGCTCGGGAACGCCTTTCAGCAAGTTGTTGGCAGGAAATTATTTCGGCGGTGACGAAACTGCCAGTTTGGATGCAAATTTTGAAAAGCAGTCCCCCTATTACAAGTGCCCCAGCGACTCTGCCAATTGGGGCGGCAATCTCAACTACTACTCATATTGGGTACTTATGGCCGGAGAACATATATGCAACAGTAATGGTACGCGCAAAGCCAATGGCAATATTTCCACAACCACCTGGTATTGTACTTACAGCCCCCGAACCGTTATCGGCAAGGATGATCCCGGGGCTTCAATCTGGGGCGATTGGACCCAAGGAGTATCTGCCGCAACAACGCCTGCCGGAAATCACCCCAATGGCGTAAACGCTCTTTATTTAGGCGGATATGTTAAAACTGTGCTGGATAAAAAAACCAATCGTGCTGCTCCGTATGACACTATGTTCAACGCAACCAGCATTTATTATCTGTCGCGTCTGCTGGATGATATCGGCGGTATAAACTATTGATATTCTCTAAAGCTTAAACATATACAAAGATAAACTTCCCGGCAGTAAACTTTCTGCCGGGGGTGTTGCATCCTCAGGAAATATTTTTATGAATTTTCATTCAGAATATATCCGGGACAAACGGAGCCGTTTTTACATTCCGGTCAAGCGGATATTACGCAGTAATCTTGTGGAAAATCCACAGACTGTTGTCGGCAATAAAGAGTATCAGACCGTGATACATTATCTGCCGGTAATGACCGTTTTACAGCCCGGCGGATCACTGCTTTTGGACTTTGGCAGAGCTCTCCACGGCGGGGTGCGGGTCAACAATGTTGCTACTCCGGGGAAGATCCGTCTCAAATTCGGCGAATCCGTCAGCGAAGCGATCAATGAATCCAATCAGGATTCATCACGCAAAACTGCCGAGCTTGAGCTGCCGTTCTGCGGTATGCTCGAATACGGCAACACCGTTTTCCGCTTTGTGGAAATAACCAATACCGGTGAAATCGCACTGAATATTCAGAATGTTATGGCTGTTGCTCTGGAACTTGATCTGGAGTTGGTCGGAAGTTTTGAGTCATCCGATGAGCGTCTCAATAATATCTGGAAAACTGCTGTCCGCACGGTCCATTTGTGCATGCAGGATTATCTTTACGACGGAGCCAAACGCGACCGTATCGTCTGGATGGGCGATCTGCATCCGGAAATGAAGGGCGTTCTTTGTGCTTTCAGCAATACAGATATCATTCGCAGAAGTTTGGAATTTTTGATCCGTCAGACTCCGTCCGGCAGTCCCATGAACGGTAATTTTTACAGCTACAACTGCTGGTTTATCATAAGTTTGTGGGAGTACTATCTGGCAACGGGCAACCGGGACTTCCTCAAGCAGCATGCTGATTATATAGTTTCCATGGTAAGGCTTTTCAGCACTTTTGTAGCCGCTGACGGCTGTGAGAAGCTGCCGAAACGGCGTTTTCTCGATTGGCCCAACGAAGATGATCCGGTTGCCAAACATGTTGGATTGCAGGCTCTTTTGTACTGGATGCTTGACTGTGGAGCCAAGCTGCTGGAGGAGCTTGAAGTGGATGATCGGTCAGTTCTTCAGGCTATGCAGCTGATGCAGACTTATCAGGTTCCGGATACGCTCCGCAAAGCTCCGGCGGCACTTCAGACCCTGACCGGATTGAAAGATTGCAGCAATGTGCTTGAAAAAGATCCTTATAACGATGTAAGCACTTTTTACGGATACTATGTTTTGCAGGCAAAATCTACGATCCCGGCGTTGGAGCTTATCAGAAAGTACTGGGGCGGGATGCTCGATTTGGGGGCAACCAGCTTCTGGGAAGATTTTGATATAACCTGGCTGAAAAATGCCGGCAGGATCGATGAACTGCCCGTTCCCGGCAAAGTCGATGTGCATCAAAGTTACGGAAATTATTGCTATAAAGGTTTGCGGCACAGCTTGAGCCACGGCTGGAGCTGCGGGCCGGCACCATTCCTTTCTGAACGGATACTGGGGATAAAATTTCTGGCTCCCGGCGGAAAAAGATTTACCGTTAAGCCGGATTTGGGCGATCTCGGATATGTCAAAGGTTCACTGCCTGTGCCTTACGGCGTTATCGCGGTGGAAGCCGACAAGTCAGGCAAGATCAAGATCGATCATCCTGCAGAATGCTGTCTGGTCAGGTGAGCTTGGGCAATATTCTGAAAGATGCGGTATCACTTCTGCTTTTTGGCGGCTTTTATAACCAGTTGCGAAAGGGCAAGCAAGGCAAGAATGTTGGGCAGCACCATAAGCTGGTTGAACATATCCTGAAGTTCCCACACCAGATCGTTTTTCATCAAAGTTCCGCAGAATATGGAAATCACCCCCAGAATACTGTAGATGATAACCGCTTTGCGTCCGAAAAGATATTCAAAGTTGATCTTACCGAAATAGTTCCAGCTTATGATCGTGGAAAAGGCGAAAAATAAAAGACATACCGCCACAAAAATATTCCCTATATTTTCACTGCTGACACTTGCCACCGCGTGCTGCACTAAATTAGTTTTGGTCAAGCCGCTGGCAGCAAGGATTTCTGCATAATTTGCCCCCGTGGCATTTGCCAGCACGCCATTGCCGGTGTATAAGGTTGATATAACGATCAACGCAGTCATGGTCAAAACGATTGCTGTATCCACAAAGACCCCCACCATGGCAACCACTCCCTGATCGTGGGGCTTTGCCACATGAGCTGCGGCGTGAGCGTGGGGCGTGGATCCCATACCCGCTTCGTTGGAAAAGAGTCCGCGCTTGACCCCCTGACTGATCGCGGCTTTAAGAGCGTAACCGAAACTGCCGCCAATAAGAGCATCCGGCGAAAAAGCGTATTTGAAGATCAAACCGAATGTCTGGGGCAAATACTCTATACGGATAGCTAATATTATCAACCCGCCGACAAGATAGATGATCGCCATCAGCGGCACCAGTTTTTCTGTAACGCTGGCAATGCGTTTGATTCCGCCGATAAAGATGAATGTTGCCACCGAGGCAATTATCAGCCCCACCACCCAAGTCGGCACATTAAAAGCGTTCCGGCAGGTTTCTCCAATGCTGTTGGCTTGCACCATACAGCCCATAAAACCCAGCGAAATGGTCAATGCTACGGCAAAAAAGACTGCCAGAAATTTACCGAAAGCGTTGGGGTAAGCCTTTTTGATGTAGTACACCGGGCCGCCGTGAAAAGACCCGTCAGCGGCTTGTATCCGGGTGTTTTGAGCCAGAACAGCTTCGGCATAAATAGTTGCCATGCCGAAAAATGCAATGAGCCACATCCAGAATATCGCACCGGGTCCGCCGATAAGTATCGCCCCCGAAGCTCCCACGATATTGCCGGTGCCGACCTGGGCGGCAATTGCTGTTGCCAGTGCCTGAAAAGGACTCAAGCCGTGTTTGCTGTTTTTGCCGTGCAGAGAAAAATTGCCGAAAGCCTTCCGCCAGCCTTCAGCAAAACAACGCACCTGGACAAATCTGGTACGGCAGGTAAAATATATGCCGGCTCCAACCAGCAGTATTATCAAAACATAGTCCGAAAGACAGCCGTTGATACGGCTGACGATTTTCAGCAATTCTTCCATAAATCAACCCGATCCCGTAATAACAAATAATTCAAAAAAAGACCCGGAAGCTGCCACTACCGGGTCTTGACATTGGTAAAAAAATGGAGCGAGTGACCGGAGTCGAACCGGCGTGACTGGCTTGGGAAGCCAGGGCATAACCGTTTTGCTACACTCGCAACTTTGTTCATTTAATATAGCACTGTGAATGTGTAAATTCAAGTTTTTTATCTAAATAAATACTCTTTTACTTGCATTTTTTCATCATGAGGTTATATTTTGATTTTGAAATTACTTTTGAAGGATAATGTTTTTTCCGAAAAACCTTAAAAATAAAGGAATTTGTATCATGGAAATCATCCACGACAATGCTGCAACCTTTGATGCGTTGCAGGGCAAGACTATTGCGATCATCGGTTACGGTGCCCAGGGCCGCAACCAGGCTCTCTGTATGCGCGATTGCGGCGTACAGGTCATCATCGGTGTCCGTCCCGGTAAATCTTTTGATGCCGCCACCCGCGACGGTATGCAGGTCATGAGCGTTGCCGAAGCTGCCAAAGCTGCCGACATCATCCACATCCTGCTGCCCGACGAAATGCATGGCACAGTTTACACCAACGAAATCAAGGCCGGTCTGGCCGCAGGCAAAGTTCTTTCCTGCTCCCACGGTTTTGCTTATGCTTTTGATGTCATCAATCCTCCGGCTGATGTTGACGTGATCATGGTCGCTCCCAAGAGCCCCGGTACCGAAGTCCGCCGCCGTTTCGTTGAAGGTTTCGGCGTTCCCGGTTTGATCTGTACCCATCAGAATGCCAGCGGCAATGCCCGCGACATCGCTCTGGCCATGGCCAAGGCTCTGGGTCTGACCCGTGCCGGCGTGCTGGAATGTACCATGAAGCAGGAAGCCTACGAAGATTTGTTCGGCGAACAGAACGTCATCTGCGGCGGTATCGTTGACCTGATGGAATGTGGTTTTGAAACTCTTATCGAAGCCGGTTATCCCGCTGAAATGGCTTACTTTGAATGTATCCACGAAGCCAAGCTGATCGTTGACCTGATCTACGAAGGCGGTATCCAGAAGATGAATACCGTTATTTCCAACACCGCCGAATGGGGCGAATACAGCAATGGTCCGTTCATCCTGCCGCATGACGAACTCAAGGCCCGCATGAAGGAATCCTTGCGTCGCATCGAACAGGGCGAATT
>SUVS01000045.1 GCA_015061885.1 Lentisphaerota bacterium | reverse complement strand
TTCAGCACCGCTGTTCGTAAGTTTTGCAACTTTTGACAGCGTGATTTTTAATATATCACAGTTTTGATATTTGTCAAATCTTAAATTGAACTTTTTTTCAAGTTTTTTGTCAACCGTCTGCCGTTTGAGCTTGAGTTCTCCGGGCGACAGGGCTTTAAATTACCACACAACGGATAAATTGCAAATTTAAACTTCAAAATTTTGTGAAATTTGTTGTTTTATGGAGTATTTAAGCTGTTTTTGAGCTTAAACTCTCCCCTTTGGAGGCTGAAGCGATGGTTATTTGGAACCCTTTAAAATATGTTGCAAAAGAGCTTCTGCCAGATTTTTTTTGCTTTGCAAGGCAAATTCGGTCTGGCTGCCGTTCCTGCCTATAAGGGTTATGGCGTTGTTGTCGGCGGCAAAGCCCCTGCCCGGCACACCAACTATATTGGCGGCGATATAATCCAGATTCTTCCGCTCCAGTTTGCCTTGAGCGTTTTTCAATAGATCATCGGTTTCGGCGGCAAAGCCCACTAATATCTGGCCGGGGCGTTTATTTTTGCCCAGGCTCAAAAGAATATCTTCGGTGCGTTCAAGCTCTATACACATATCGCCATCGGATTTTTTGACCTTGCTGGTGCTGTATTGTTTGGGCCGGTAATCAGCCACGGCCGCTGCCATTACTATAATATCGGCAGTTTCAGCAGCAGACTTCATAGCTTTTGCCATATCGGCGGCACTTTCTATATTTATAACTTCCACACCCTCCGGCGGCAGCAGATTTACCGGACCGGAAACCAGTGTAACAAGCAAACCGCGTTCCCGGGCGGCTTCGGCAATGGCGTAACCCATTTTGCCGGTGGAACGGTTGGTTATGTAACGAACCGGGTCGATCGCTTCGCGGGTGGGTCCGGCTGAAATTACTATACGCATTACATTCACTCACTTCTGTTCATTGGCTATAAGGATCTTGAACGGCAGTTTGTTGGGATGCCGCAAAACCCGACATTCGGGGCACATAAAGCCTTTCAAGCCATAGATCACGGCTTTTTCCGGGGCCTGACGGATCACAACTTCGCCATGTTCAGGCACTTCCACGGTTTCCGGAGAATTGTCGGCAATTATCAGAGCCGGTCCACGGAACACCCGGATCGCCACTTCGCTTTTTTCGCTGATGACCAGGTGGTTGATCTCTTCGGTGCTGTTGCTGAACGCCAATCCCATGCCGACACGGAAAATACTCTGGGTAATACTGCGGTAATATGCCGTTGAGCCATGCACAGTTGCCACGCCAACGCTGTCGCCGACTATTTCGTTGGCATACAGTTCATTATCTATCAGCACCTGATAACGCAACGCACTGGCACGCTCAAGGTTATGCACAAATATATCGTTGACCGCCACCATGCGTTTATCTTTGTAAATACCCTCAAGTTTGGGCAATACGGTTATTTCGAGTTCGTCAGCAAGCAGGGAATCCAACACTGCATCATAGCAATGTTTCTGGCACTGCGGGGCGGTGCGGGCATCACGCAGCGGCAGTTTGGGTATCCCCGGATAATCACGCTCGCTCCACAAAAGCGTGCCGTCGCCGCCGTGGGCAATCACCAAATCAAAATCTTCATCAACTATTTCCATGCCGCGGGCAAGGATTTTCGGACGCACATCGTCCAGATTTTTGCCCATAAGTTTTACACGCTTGAACTTCATAGTTTTTTACCTGTTTTCAGTTGCGAACTGCTTCTTATACATTATATATAATATATATAAAGCCGCCGCCGCCGCATTTCCTACATTGATTGATGCCTTTTTTCCCAGCATCGGCAACTCCACCACGCCGTCGCACAAAGCCAGAGCTTCGGCTGAAACACCTTTTGCTTCGTTGCCCAGCACCAATGCCATTGGCATATCCAACGCGGAGTATTCACCGATTTCCACACTTTCGTTGTTATGTTCCAACGCTAATATACACTTATAATTCTCTTTTCGCAAACTTTTTATTGCTTCGGCGGCAGAAACTGCGGTGGCACACGGCACGGTCTTATCGCACTCCATAGCTGTTTTTGCCAGAACCGGGTGCGGCGGACAAGGGGTGTAACCGCAGGCGATGACTCTTGCCTGCAAGGCTTCGGCGATGCGGAAAACATTGCCGACATTGTGGGCACTGCGTAAATTATCCAATATCAAAACCACATCCCAGCCGGGAGGGGCAGTGTTGGGAATGTGTTGAGAAAACTTTTTCATCGGTAAAACCCCGCAAATATTTGCAAATTTCTCTATATGAGTATATAATATACAATCATGTTGATTTGTAAATTTTATTTCAAACCCCGAAATGGAGTATGAAAACTTTGATCCTTCAGCGTCACGCCAAAGCCGAAAAAGCCAGCGATGACGATTTGAGCCGTCCGTTGAGCCCGGTCGGACTCTCCAACGCCGCCGTACAGGGCGAAACCATGCGTCAGATGGAAATCTTTCCGGAGCTGATTCTTCACAGCCACGCCATGCGTGCCAGACAAACCGCCGAGATCATGGCGGTAAAACTTGAGCTTTCGCAAGGATATACCGTCGAAGACAGCGAACTTTACAGTTGTGCCCCCAGCGAACTTATGGCGATCATCCGCAATCTGCCGGACGAAGTCAACAGTATTCTGATCGTGGGGCATAACCCGACGATCGAAACAGTTGCCGACTCCATAGCTCTATCCGGCTTCGGACATTTCCGCCCAAGCGAAGCGGTAATCTGCCACTTTGACATTGAAGAATGGCGTGCTATTTCGCCACGCAACTGCACTGGCAACCGGTTTCTGCCCAAACCGGAGTGACCGTTATGTATTAATATATAAGGTATAGCAGATTTTTCAAGTTTAAAAAAATCAGTTATTGGCAATATGATATTGCAGAGTAAATATCTGTATGCCGCACGGTGGATATGAGAGTGTATGGGAAAGTATGAGATACCGGGCAAAGCCCGCCACCAGCTGGTATCCGCTTCCGCCTCCGTTGCAACATACAGTGTACCCCTGCCGCCCGGAGAACCGGGATTTTGGAGATAATTTAGAGATTTTAAGAGTTTTCATCCGGGTTCCGGATGCTTGAACCCGGATGCAGTGACGGGGCAACAATCATACTTTCCGGAGCTTTGCCGGTGCTTATCCAGTCGATCAGCATATTGACTGTCAGCTTGTCCAATTGCAGTATTGCATCGTTTACCATTGTCAGATCATTAGCGGCAATTCCCGGCCAGTCAGGATTTTCAAAGCCTACTATCGATATATCCTGCGGTATATTTATATTACGCTGACGGCAGATGTTCTGCAAAAGCATTATCCGGTTCCGCCGCAAAGCTATTATGCCGGTCGGCGGTCGCGGAGTATCCAGAAGTTTCAGCAGGGTAACTTCATCTTCCACCATACCGTATTGACCGGAAATTTCTGCGGTCAGTTCGGGATCAAATGTCAGAAACTCTTCAGCCATTGCACCGCGGATGCCACGGAGTATTTCCTGAAAAATGAATTTTTGCAGACTGCCGGTAACCACGCCTATCCTTTGATGTCCCTGCCGTATAAGCTCATAAGCCGCCAGTCTGCCCACCTGCCGGTAATCCAACCGGCAGCAGGGAAGATCGCCATTTTCTTCCACCCCGGAGATCATAACCGGAATATTGTTTTTCAGCAATTCCAGTACTGTTTCCCGGTGGTAGAGTTCCAAAAATAAAACTCCGCTGTAATGTCTGGCCTGCAGTTGCTGAAACTCCATGTAGTTGAGATTGATAAAGTCCTTGGTAGTGAATTCCACTTCGACACCCCGGGATAAAGCAGCATCAGTAACAATACTTTTGCGTTCAAAGCTGATGTTACCGGCCCAGCCGTAACTTAAAAACGGATGCGATATTACCAGCAGTTTGCGTTTTTTTGCAGAACTGTGTTTGTGATTGATTCCCAACTTCCGCTCCGAAAGCGGAAAAAGCAGCTGTTCTTGCTGCAATTCAGAAAGTATCACTTTCATTGCTCCGCGGCCCACATTGTAAATGGTACACAGCTTGCGTGCCGACGGCAGTTCGGTTCCGGCATATTTTTTCTGCAATATATCTTCACGCAGAGCAGTCAACGCTTTTTGTGTTTTGTTGAACATTTGATCATCCGGGTTATGTTTCTATTTAGCATAAATATGCCATAATTCGGCATATTTTCAAATCTTATATGCCAAAAAAATCATTTTTTACTGTTTTTTGTCTGCAAACCTTGAAAAGAGTTTTTTTTTACAGTAAGGTTAAACAGTCCACAGATACAACACCTTAAAAAAAGGATAAAAAAAATGAAATTGAAATGCAATGAAAAGAGTATTTCCTGTGGAGAATTCCACAGGAAGCCCATGGGCTTCGGCTTCACCCTGATTGAACTACTTGTCGTGATAGCGATCATCGCCATTCTGGCGGCGATGCTACTGCCCGCACTTTCGGCGGCACGGGAACGGGCACGCAGCAGTAACTGTATTGGTAAACTCAAACAAATCAGTATGGCTTCGGCTATGTATTCCAATGACAATTCCGGTTACATACCCAGTCAGCTGAATATGGCAGCCACTACCAAAGGCAGTTATGGTTACAACTATGATATAAATACCACTCCGCCGGGATGTCTGGTACGCGGAAAATATTTTGCAGCAGAAGCTGATGACTGGAGTAATATCCCCCGCTGGTTCAAATGTCCGTCTGATACATCCAACTATGTCGGTACAGCTTCGAGTTGCTCAAAAATATCCTACCAGTACATTTATATACGCACACCTTTCAACGCCAACTGGAATGGTATGGAACGCTTTATTGCCGGGCGAGATGATCCCGGACGTTATACCTGGGCAGATGCGGCTCCTTACAACGATTCAGCCATCACCAACAATCATCCTGCAGTCTGTAATATTCTTTACATGGGCGGCCATGTCCGTAGTGAAGTATCTTCGGCTTTCAAACAATATACCAGATTTGATTATCCGGTGGTAAAAGAAGTTCTGGATGAATGCAGTTATTGAGCTTGAGTGATGAAAGGAAACGGTTATGTTGAAAAAAATTCTGCCGGCAGTGCTGCTGCTTACCTGTATGATACCTCTCCGGTCTGCTGAACTGCCGTGCATCATCTGCGAAAAATCGGGAGTGAAAAAGAGTATTGATCTGCCGGGAGTCATTGGTTCAAAAACAGAAAAAATCATGCTCCGTTTCAAGGCATACGGCATGGCAGACAGCGAAGCCGGTTGCAATTACAGTGTGTCGGTCATGCTTAACGGCAAAGAGTTTGCCGGCAAACTGCAGGGGGCTGGCGTAGTTGAGTATCTGCGTAAAGGCAAATCTCCGCTAAAAATCAACCGCGTCCGGAAAAACGCTCTGCTGATAATGTATGCTCCCACTGCGGAACGGGCAGAGCGGATGACTGCCGACGGCAGGGGTTCAGTTTTTGAATTTGATGTTACAGAATTGGTAAAAAACAGAAAATGCAATACATTGGAAGTAGTCAACACCCGCATCGGCAAAAGTAACCGCATGGAAACAGTTGTGAAAGATATTGAGCTGATAAGAGTCCCGGCAAAACAGAAAATGAATACATTGATGCAAATGCCTCTGGAAGTGATTGCTGAACTGAAGGATGTCATAATTCCACAGGTACAGACCGAACAGGAGTTTGATTTTCCGGCAATGCCCGAAAAAGCAGATATGGTACCGGTTTTACGCTGTAAACTTTACTCTTACAGTACCGCCGCCAGCGGGTGCAATTTCAATGTCCAGATCAAAGTGAACGGTAAATATCTGACCCGTTATACAGAACATGAGTCTGAACGGCTGATCGGCCGCAATCCGGTTTTCGGATTGATTCTGGGTAAAACCGTACGGGAGTTTCCGGTCTTTGCCGGTAATAACATTATGACCGTTTTTGCTCCTGATGCCGGGACAGCGGATATGACCGTAACCGACAGAATGGGCGGTACATTTATTTTTGACATCAGCGACCGGGTGCGTGGCGTCGATGGCAACAGCATCGTCTTCCGCAACATCCGTGCCCAATACCCCGGACGGATGGATCTGCTGGCACAGAATATCCAGATCGGGTATATGCGAAAAAAGGATCTCCCGCAAACCGCAAATAAACTTGTAAGCCGCGGCAGGATCGCGGATATGGTCAAACATCGTTCGCTGACTTTGCTTCAGGGCAGTAAAGGCGGTTTCGTACTGAAAAATGCCGCCGGGCAGCAGTTGATGGCAGAAACGCTCATGAGTGTTTCTGCAAACGGCAAAGTATTGCTCCGTGCCGAAGATGGTGGAGCGGTTCCGGCAAATGCCGTTGTAACAACGCGTAAAAATGCCGATGGTTATTCCGTTAAAGCTGAACTGGTCAATGGTCTGGTCATGGAACGAGTCATTACCTTGCAGGACGATTTACTGAAATGGCGTGAAATATGGACCAATAAAAGCAGTAAAAATCTCGGAGTACCGTTCCGGCACCGTTTTGCACTTTTGAACACGGATACAAAATTCTATGTTGCCGGCGATGGCGATAACGGCAGTAAACTTTCAGCTCCCGCCAATCCCACGCTTTTTCTTCAGGATAAAAAAACGCTCAACGGCTTCGGTATTTCGGCAGAAAATGACTGGACAAGGCTGTTGGTCGGGTTGCGTGCCAATGGTGGCACGGCGGAATTTTACAGCAATCAACTGGCATTGCCGCCCGGGAAAAGCATCGAACTGGCTTTCGCAATTAATTGCGAAACTTCCGGCAAAGGTTACTGGGGGTTTATCAACCGGCTCCGCCGCCGCTGGCTGGGGACGGAAACTTTGAGTGCACCGGCTCCTTTTTTCTGGCGCTGCAAATTTCAAGATGCCCCCGGAAAAGATGCCGCAGAAAAAGTACGCAATGCGTATAATCATCTGGGGCCGACGATCGTCGCCGCCACCCGCTGGTCACGGCTGGGCGGAGATATATCCACAGTTGTCGGCAACCGTTATCCCAAAAGAGCTGACGGCAGTGTGGACACGGAAAAGTTTACCACATTTGAACACCGCAAGTTTTTCTCTAAAGAGTACGCTGAACACCTGAAACTGTTGGCAGAAAATGCCCCCGAAGCCAAGCTCATTGTAATGACCCATCCGGCCATGGAAGTGGTTTATACCAAAGATGCTGACAAATGGCCTTACGCGGCGGATGCAATAAAAACTGCTGCTGGCAAATGCTTCAACGAACCTTATTACAGCCGTGCCCATTTGGGCAAAAAGCGGGTCGATGAAGGTTGGGCGATCTATTATTATGTACCGCGTCAGGGCGGTAAATATGCCCAACTGCTGCTGAATGATATAAAACATCAGCTCGGCAAGCTCGGCGGACCGGGTGTTTACTTTGATGAATTTACTTTCGGCGGTTCCACGCGAGGTTACAGCCGTTATGATTACAGCAGCAGTGACGGTTACTCTGCCGATTTGGACAGTAACGGCAATGTTCTGCACTTCAAAAGCGACAATGCCATGACAGCCGGTGCTTTCCGCAGGGAGCTGACCGATTGGGTCGCCAGCCAGGGTAAATATTTTTATGCTAACGGCGGTGGACCGGCTCTGATGAGTGAACAGCGTATGCCGGTGCTTTTTTTTGTGGAAGGCGGCAACGGTCACGGTAATCTGGCGTTAGGACATCTTTCGCAGGTGCCGCTGGCATTGGGCAATTACGGCGATTTTAAGAGCCGCAAAGGAATTTTTGAAGCCGCCAAAGCCGCTCTTTCCATCGGTTCAGTTTATTCGCCGCATTGGAATTGCAATCTGTTGTTGAAACACCGCAATGAATTTCTCTGCCGGATGTATCCCATTACGGTCATGGAACTCAACAGCGGCACAATCACCGGTAAAGAACGGCTCATTACCTCCCGGTCGGGGACTTTTGGCTGGAATGTTGCTGACGGTGCGGTCGACCTCTATATCTACAACGCCGCCGGAGATTGGATTGGTGCGGTCAAACCCGGTACAGTCAGAAATGGTACGATAACTCTGCAAGTACCTGCCAATGGAATGGTGATCGCAGAACGGAAATAGGGCGAACCGCGTATGCACCGAGTGTGGCATACGGCATGGTGCCGCAAGGCAAATACCTGTGTGTTGCTTTCTTGGCTTTGTCCGTGCGTCGGCACAAAATAAATAAAAAAACACTGTAATATTTGATTTTCTGTTTTATCGTGCTATGTTATTCCTTTTGCGAGATGGAAAATTGATTATATTAATAAAACATATACAGGAGTGTGACTTATGAGTGCAGATGTCTTGATCGGAACCCAGTGGGGCGACGAGGGCAAAGGTAAACTTATTGATGTTTTGACCCGCGATGTGGATTGCGTTGTCCGCTTTCAGGGCGGCAGTAACGCCGGTCATACAGTGGAAATCGGCAGCGAAAAATATGTGCTGCATCTGGTGCCGTCGGGCATCTTCCGCCCCGGTGTCAGTTGTATTATCGGCAACGGTGTGGTGGTTGATCCCATCGGACTGATGGAAGAAATGACCGCTTTGACTGAACGCGGTCTGGATGTAAAGCAGATCAAACTTTCTGACCAGGCACAGCTCATTTTTGCTTATCACAAGCGGGCGGATGCCATGAAAGAAGCCGCCGCCGCCAAAGTCGGCAAAAAAATCGGTACCACCGGCAGAGGTATCGGCCCGGCGTACTGCGACCGTGCCGCCCGTACCGGTCTGCGTGCCGGTATCCTTGCCAAGCCTGAAGCATTGAAAAAGGCTTTCTATGCCAACTGCGAACGCTACAACAAAGAGTTTGTCGCCGCCGGTATGGAAGCATTGAATATCGACGAAGAATACGCCAAACTGGCAGTTGCCGCCGAATACCTTTCGGCATTTGTCTGCGATACAGTCGTGGAAGTCAACAAACTTCTGAAAGAAGGCAAAAAAGTTCTCTGCGAAGGTGCCCAGGGTACGCTCCTTGATGTCGATCACGGTACTTACCCTTATGTTACCAGCAGCAGCACTGTTTCCGGCGGAGCTTGTACCGGTGCGGGGATCGCCCCCAAACACATCGGTACCGTCTGGGGCGTGGTCAAAGCCTACACCACACGCGTGGGTGAAGGGCCGTTCCCGACCGAGCTTTTTGATGCTGACGGCGAAGAACTCCGCCGCATCGGCCGCGAATTCGGTGCCACCACCGGTCGTCCCCGCCGCTGCGGATGGTTCGATGCGGTTGCCACGCGTTACAGTTGCATGATCAACGGTGTGGACAAGATGGCGATCACCAAGCTCGACGTGCTGGATACCATGAAAGAAATCAAAGTCTGTATCGGTTATGAACTTGACGGCAAAGTTATTGACTATGTTCCCAGCGATGTGGAAGACCTTGCCAGAGTCAAGCCGGTTTACGAAAGCGTTCCCGGCTGGAACTGCTCGACGGAAAATGTTACCTGTTACGCCGATCTGCCGGAAAACGCCAAAAAGTATCTCGACCACCTCGCCGAACTCGTGGAGTCGGAAGTGGCGATCGTTTCTGTCGGCCCCAAACGCGAACAGACTTTTGAAAAATAAGTTCCGCTATTGATAACTGACGGAAGGTGCCGGAGAAAATATGCGACGCGGTTTCTTTAAAAACCAGCCTGACACCCCGTCAGTAAATCTCAAGCCGCTGGCAAAGGAATTTGCCGGATGGGATATATTACAGCTTATTGTGATGCTCCTGTTGCTTTCAGCAGGAGTACTTTTTATTTATACCACCGGCGAACAGATCGGTTCGCAGCTTTCGCGGTCATTCTGGAAAAAACAGCTGGCATGGATCTTTATCGGTTTTATTGCCTACATTGCCGCCGCCCGGTGCGACTACCGCAAACTTATTCCGTGGGTATGGTTTTACTATCTTTTTTCGGTGGCAATGCTTATACTGGTACTGTTTGTCGGGGTCAAAGTCAACGGTGCGACCAGCTGGATCGACCTCAAATTCATGCGGCTTCAGCCGTCGGAATTTGCCAAGCTGGGGGTAATATGGTTTCTGGCGGCGATGCACGGCAATATGCTGTTTAAAATCAGTAAACTGCCGCACATACTTTTGAGTCTGGCGGCGTTGGGTGTGCCGGTGGTGCTGATCGCCATTGAGCCGGATTTCGGCAGTGCCGCAGTATTGGCACCGGTGGGTGCGGTCATGGTCTTTACCGCCGGGATCAACTGGAAATACCTTGCCATAGCCGGGGCGGCAATGGTGCTGATCGCCGGAGCGTTGACCGCCAACGAACTTCTGGAAATCAGACCGCTGTTGAAAAATTATCAGCGTGAACGCATAAAAACTTTTCTCAATCCGGAGCGGGATCTTGCTCACCGCGGCTACAACGCGTATCAATCCCGTCTGGCAGTGGGTTCCGGCGGCATGTGGGGCAAAGGTCTTGGTCAGGGCACACAAAATCCGCTGGGATTTCTGCCACGGAAAGTTTCCAACAACGATTTTATTTTTTCGGTGATCGCCGAAGAAACCGGTTTTGCCGGAGCCGTTACGCTGATTACGGCATATATATTGCTGCTATATACTGTATTGCGGAGTGCATTTTTTGCCGCCGACAGTTTCGCACGGCAGAGCGGTATAGGTATAGCTATGCTTATATTTGTGCATTTATTTATCAATATAGGCATGAGTATAGGCGTTACGCCCATAACCGGTCTGCCATTGCCGTTTTTGAGTTACGGCGGCAGTTTTGTTGTTTCAATGATGCTGGCACTGGGTTTTATGCAGTCAGTTTACCGCCGCAATGTCTTATCGCAGGAGGAAGACCGTGAATTCCGCAGTTGAAAAACTTTTACCGGATAACGCTTATTGGAAATATTTTCTGAAAATCTGTTCCATACCGCACCCCTCCGGACATGAGGAAAAATTGCGGGATTTTCTGGCTGCCGAAGCGGTGAAACACGGTCTGCAATACCGTGTTGACCAAGCCGGAAACCTTGCCATTGAACGGCCTGCCGCCAGTGGATGCGAAGATTTTCCGCAGATAATATTGCAGGCTCATCTGGATATGGTTCCGCAGGCGGCTCCCGGCGTGGAGTTTGATTTTCTGCGTGAAAGCATCGTGCCGGTAGTGGAAGGCGACTGGGTGACGACCGGCAACCGCACCACACTCGGTGCCGACGACGGCATGGGGGTGGCGTTGATTATGGAAGTTCTGACCGATGATACACTCAAATGCGGGGCATTGCGGGGCGTATTTACAGTTTCGGAAGAAACCGGTCTGGGCGGAGCAGAAGATATTGAGCCGGATTTTCTGGCGGGCGATATACTTTTCAACCTCGACAGCGATGTGGTCTTTACCATCGGCTGTGCCGGAGGCTCGCGTTTTGAGGGGAAAAAGGAGCTTGAGAGCAAAGCACCCGGCGGCAATCTGGCACTGAAACTCACCATTCGGGGTATGCAGGGCGGACATTCCGGCGTGGATATCCACCGGCAAGTCGGCAGTGCGGCTGTGGAAATAAGAAATCTGCTCTCCGCCGTGGAAAATATGGAACTGGCTTCGGTCAGAGCCGGTACTCTGCACAACGCCATTGCCAGAGATGCCGAAGCAGTGATCGTTATAAACAATAAAGAGTTTGAAAAACTTGAGGATATAGTCAAGGCTTTTGCCGAAGAACTGCGTGGAAAATTTCTGCCCGCCGAAAACAGCATTATTACAGTTCAAGCCGAAACTCTTGCTTTCATGCCTGAAAAAGTATTGACCGCCGGCAGTCAGGCAATGCTCCTGGATGTATGGAACAAACTGCCGCACGGTGTATTGGCTGTAAATCCGGATAACAGCACCGAAACCAGCAGTAATCTGGCAGTAGTTTCCGGCAGTGCCGGTACCGAATGGAGTTTTATTCTGCTGGTACGCAGTCTGTACGATAAAAAACGCATTGACATAACGGAAAAAGCCCTGACTCTTTTGCGTGAAAACGGCTTTGCCGCCGGTGTTGATTCGCAATATACCAGCTGGGAGCCGCAGTGGGAGTCGCCTTTGCTGGAACACGCCTGCAATATATACAAGTCGATAACCGGCAAAACGGCAGAGCGTTTTGTCATCCACGGCGGGCTGGAGCCGGGAATGTTCTGCGGCATAAATCCAAAACTGGAAATGCTTTCGTTTGCCCCGACCACGCAATCAGTACACTCGCCACAGGAAAAATTAAGTATATCCGACAGCGAAAACACCCGCAAAATACTGCGTAAACTCCTCGAAAATCCCCGCTCCAGTTGCATCTTATAAGTTTTTTTATTTTTTTTGCAACAAGCTCTTGTTTATAGTTTTTGCTGTGCTATATTACCTGCAAATATACTGGAGTTATTTACTGATGAGCGAAAATAATCAATATTTACAGGAGCTTGTTTCCTGCCGTACCCGCCGCCGGATCATGACCGGAGTTACAGCAGGGCATTTTCTGGTGCTGGTATTGGTTTTGACATTTTCGGTTGTCAGCGAGTGGTTGAGTGAACCCGAAGTTGAAACTATTGCAGTGGAGTTTTATGACCCCGCTTTGACCAATGTGGTGAAAAATCCGTCGCCCGATCCGTCGCCGGATAATCCCATTCCGCCCAGCGGCACGCAAGATGGCAATAACGCTCCGGAAGACCCCGCTCCGGAACAGCCGCAAGTTGATCCGGAGCCGCCCAAACAATTACAGCCCGATCCGGTAAAATCAGTTGTTCAGCCGCAGGTAACGCAAAGAAAGCTCCCGCGAAAACCCTCCAAGCCCAAACAGGTAACGCAGTCGAAAGTCAAGTTGGTCAAACAACCGTCAGTGACCAAACGCAAACTGCCCGGACGCAATAAGAATAAAGCGGCAAATAACCCAAACAATAACAACAAAGGTAAACCGGGCCCCCGCGGCTCCAACCGGGCTCCGGGACACACGGCACCCGGCGGTCAGCGGGGCAACAGCGGTTACGATCAGCTGGTTGCCGGTATGATCTACCGCATGTGGGTAACGCCGGATAAAAACCGCATGGGCGGGCGGGAACCGCAAGTGACGATCGAAGTGGAAATAGCCTCCGACGGCAGAGTTACCGCCAAACGCATCTTGAGAAGAAGCGGGGTTCTGGCAATGGATGAATCAATACAGAATCTGCTGGATAATCTCCGGCAGGTAATGGTTCCGTTTGACCGGAAACCGCACATATTGCGTTTTGCACTGAAAGCCGAATAAGCGGCGAATAATACCATACAGTGAGGTGTCGTAAGGCGAACACCTGTGTGCCGCTCAATAGATATGGGAAGGTATGGGAGGGTATGGAAAAGCATGAGAAGGCGGGCAAAGCCCGCCAACAGCACTTGGCGGCATCAGCCGCCCATGCACACTATTGCCCGCTTGCCACGCCGTAGTGCAACGGAGGCGGGCGTATGCGGAGAAAGGCGGCAAGGATTTTTCTCCCCAACCTTCCCAAAATTTCTCAAATCCGCCCCAAATCTCCCACAGCCGCCATCTATACTGCCGCAGGCAAGGGAACACCAGGAGTGCAATATTGCGAGCAGATGCCGAGTTTTGGCAAGCCGCCCCGGAGGGAGTGAACTTTTGTTCTCGACCGAAGGGGCGGTGCAGGCAAAGGAACAACCCACACCAGGAGTGCAATATTGCGAGCAAAGGTCGCGTTTTGCAAGGCGAGCAAGCGAGGGAGTGTACTTATGTACATGACCGAACGGCTCGCCGCAGCAGGGGAACAACCCACACCAGGAGTGCAATATTGCGAGCAAAGGTCGCGTTTTGCAAGGCGAGCAAGCGAGGGAGTGTACTTATGTACATGACCGAACGGCTCGCCGCAGCAGGGGAACAACCCACACCAGGAGTGTAATATTGCGAGCAAAGGTCGCGTTTTGCAAGGCGGGCAAGTGAGGGAGTGTACTTATGTACATGACCGAACGGCTCGCCGCAGCAAGGGAACAACCCACACCAGGAGTGCAATATTGCGAGCAAAGGTCGCGTTTTGCAAGGCGAGCAAGTGAGGGAGTGTACTTATGTACATGACCGAACGGCTCGCCGCAGCAAGGGAACAACCCACCACAGGAGTGCAATATTGCGAGCAAAGGTCGCGTTTTGCAAGGCGAGCAAGTGAGGGAGTGTACTTATGTACATGACCGAACGGCTCGCCGCAGCAAGGCGCGAGATTTGCCGCAAGATTGCACTCCGTCAGATAACCATAATGCCGAAGACCAGAGCAAAGAGTGCTACGGTTTCTACGATACCGCAGATGGTCAGATAGTTGGTAAAACCTTTGTTGGTTTCGCCGAAGGCATCACAACCGGCGGCGGCTGCTTTGCCCTGGAAAATCGCCGAAGCCATCAGCCCCAGCCCGGCAAAGATGCCCATGGCAAGATAGAATATGCCATTGCCGTTGCCGCCTTTGATGAGCATCATGAGGATCATGCCGTAGATGGTCTGCGAGAGCGGAGTACCGGCGAGAGCCACCAGCAGGAACGGGGCGGGTTTGTTCTGGGCATAACAGCGTTTCCAGGCGGCGATAGCGGCCTGTCCGGCGATACCGGAACCTACGGCAGAACCGATTGCGGCGAGTGCAACTGCGGCGTAACCGCCGGCCATAGCCAGAGCTTTCAACAATTCAACATTCATTTTTCAATCCTTTCGTTTGATATGTTTTATATGTTATTATTCAAATTTTTTCAAAGGTTTGTAAGCCTGCCCCCCCCAGCGGATACCGGCGTGGTTGGAAAATTCCAGCGTGTTGAGTCGCACACCATGCACCAATACACTCATGAAGGCAAGTGCCACATTCAAAAGATGCCCGAAAACGATCACCAGTATTGCCACGGGTATCAGCCACGGCGACGCTTCCCACAACTGCATCCCCATACCGTTGAAGCTCTGTGCCATGTAAGTTCCTGACATGCCTACGGCAAACAGTCGCACATAGCTCAAGGTATCGGTAAAACTGCCGATGAGGTCGAAGGGAAAGTTGCAAATTGCCCCGACATCACGCCAGTCAACACCGCCGATCAACACCATGACCAGCCCCACGCCGCCGGCGATCAACGCCCATGTCGGCAGAGCCATGCCGGGGAAGACCAGCAAGCCCAAAACTACCATAAAGTCCAACAGCAGTATGGGTATCCAGCCGAGCTGACCGATCGCTTCCAACGCACTGGAAACATTGACCAGCCGCCAGCAATGCCCCAGCGAGAGATGCACCAATGCCAGCACAAAGCAGACCAGCTGTAAATGGGCAGTCTGATCCGCACCGGAAGCGAAAAACCCCACTTGCATAAACTTGGTTTCGGTTCCGAAATACGCCCCGTTGCAAACGCCCCACGCCGTGGCACAGAAGCTCAAAACCAACGCCAGACGGCAGGGCATGGCGGCTTTGGGATTGTTCCGCAGAGCAATGGCGGCGATCACGGCACCAACCAGCATTACAGCGGCATAACCGGCATCGTTGATGATCATACTGAAGAATATGCTGAAAAATATCAACATACCCGGACTCATATCAAACTCTTCATACCCCGGAGCAATTCCGAGGAACTGGAACAGCGGCAATATGGGTTTGACCCATTTGGGCGGTTCCAGCAATACCGGAACAGTTTCGCCCGGTTCGGGATCGTTCAGGCTCAACGCCCAGGCGTTATCCTGTGCGGCTTTTTCCAGTTTTGCCACACAGGTAACCGGGACAAAACCTTTCAGAGCCACCAGTTCGCCGCAATCGGTCGCACCGTCGCGGACGCTTAAAAGTTCGGCGTCGGAGGCAATTTTACTGCGGTAGAGCTTCAGCTCCGGCAAACGCTCCACAAGCATATCAAACTTTACTTCGATGGCATTTTTGCACTCAAGTTTGTTATTTATATCGCATGCCACCGCTGACAACGCCCGGTCGCCGGGCACAACTTCCGGCAGAGCAATATCACTTACGGCATGGTCGGCAATTACGGCAAAGCGGATGATGCCCTGAATTTCGGAGAGCTTGTTCACAGCCGCATCGGTCAGAGTTTCAGACAACGCGGCAAACTGTTCGGCATTGCTTTCGCACAAATATACGTAGATATTTCTGCTTTTGAGTTCAGCTATTTTTGCCGGATCATATTCGCCCCACGGCTCCAGTGCGGCATATTCTTTCCGCAAAAGCTCCAGTTCACGCTCCAAGGCTTCGCTTTCAGCAAAGAGTTTCAGCGTAAAATCCGCCAGCACCGCACCTTTTTCCGGCAAATTTGCATTATCCGGAACATTTTTGACTTTACGCGATCCCAACGCACCCAACGCCCGGTCAAGAGCGGCAAGTCGGGCGACAAGTCCGGCACGGTCGGAACTGTCGGCAAGCGTTTCGGAAACGACTTCCAGCACGCCGAGTTCACGCAATTTTTCCAACGAAGCATCGCGGTCACTGCTCAAAGTTACGAGCAGAACTTTTTTCATCGGTACTATCATGCGGCGGCCTCCTGCATCTTGCGTTTGGCGATCTTGCTGCGGACGACGGCGGCAGTGGTGGCATCACCGAGATAGATCTGGATTTTACGGATATTTTCCATACATTCGGGAATTTTTACCTTTTCAAAGAGATTTACCCGCTGGGTGGTGCTTAAAAGCTCCACATTCAGCAAACGGTACTGCTCTTCAAGCACTTTACCGGCTTCAATGAGCGAAATAAGTTTCTTTACCGCATTCAAACCGCCATCCAGCCAAAGGTCGGCAACAAACATATCGTAAGACTGTTCGGCAAATTCAACTTTGTCGAACACCGGCACCGTCACCCCGGCGATGTTGGCAGTGGAACGGCTTACGCCCACGACCTCAAGATTGGCTGTAATGAACTCCAACGCCCCTTTATCGGCGTACAACCCGACAAAAGACTCAAGCTGTTTCCGCAACGCGGCATACTCACTGCGGTTGGCTTCCACCAGATCGCGGCTTTTACGCAATTCCACTTGCAGCTGTTGTTTCTTGAGCTGCAATGTGGGCAGAAACCGCCGGTACTGCTTGAGAGCATCGGTCTGGGTTTTGAGTTCAGTTTTAGTTAATTTAAGTTTGCTCATGGCACAACTCCGAATACTTACGCCTGAACCCAGAATTTGTTCACCAGATCACTCTTGATACCGGTATCGGCAGGGTCGAAACAGTCCGCAAGGATCTTCCAGCCCAGATCAAGGGCTTCTTCCAGCGGAATATTCACCGAAAGATCCATCATTTCATTTTCAAAGCGTTTGCCGTATTTGAGCAGTTTTTTATCCCACGCACTCATCTGGAACCCCATAGACTGTTTTTCCAGCGTGGATTTGTATTCGCTGTAAAGCCGGATCATAGCGTCCATGATCGCCCGGTGGTCTTCGCGTGTACGGCTGTTGACCTGCTGTTTAAGGCGTGAAAGCGAACCGAACGGCTCAATGCGGCCGTTACGCAGATAGAACTGACCTTCGGTGATGTACCCCGTATTGTCCGGCACCGGATGAGTCACGTCATCGCCGGGCATGGTGGTAACAGCCAGAACAGTAATGGAACCGGCACCGTCAAAGTCCACCGCTTTTTCGTAACGGCTGGCCAGCTGACTGTAAAGGTCGCCGGGATAACCGCGGTTGGCGGGAACCTGTTCCATAGTAATGGCGATCTCTTTGAGCGAGTCGGCAAAGTTGGTCATATCGGTCAAAAGCACCAATACGCGTTTACCGTTAATGGCGTACTGTTCGGCAACCGCCAGACTCATATCAGGTACAAGCATACATTCCACCGTGGGATCGCTGGCGGTATGAATGAACATAACTGTGCGGCTCAAGGCACCGGCTTCGTCGAGCGTATTGCGGAAATAGAGGTAATCGTCGTATTTCAAACCCATGCCGCCAAGAATAATGACATCGACTTCCGCCTGCAATGCAATGCGGGCAAGCAGCTGGTTGTAAGGCTCGCCGGCGATGGAGAAGATCGGCAGTTTCTGCGATTCGACGAGGGTATTGAACACGTCGATCATGGGGATACCGGTACGGATCATGTTACGCGGGATGATTCGTTTGGCGGGGTTTACGGAAGGTCCGCCGATCTCAATAAGATCGCTGTCGATCGCCGGACGGTTGTCGCGCGGTACGCCACGGCCGTTGAAAATTCTGCCCAGCAGATCTTCGGAAGCCGAAACCCGCATTTCCCGGCCGAGAAAACGCACCTGATCGCCGGTATTGATGCCGCGGCTCCCGGCAAAGACCTGCAAATAGACTTTGCCGGAATCAATGCGGATGACCTGGGCGAGCGATACTCCTCTTTCGCCGGAAACTTCCGCCAGTTCGTTGTATGCTACATTGTCGGCTTCGACCGTGATGACCGAACCGGCAATGCGGATGATCTTGTGATATACTTTAAGCATTATTTCACCTGCTTTCTGACTTGTTCATCGAGGGCGGCTTCCAGATTTTTGTAATCTTCGGAGCCGACTGCTTCGTAGTTCCAGTCGATAAATTTCTGACGCAAGCTCTGGAACCAGCTGCGGGCGGCTTCTTTATCTTCAAAAGCAAATTCGCTGTCCAGAACATTCACCACCTTGTCAAACGCATAACGCTGGCGGTCGCAACCGGTGGCACCGTCGATCTTATCAAAGGTGTTCTGCTGCAAATATACATAGTCAAGAAATTCGCTCTTGAGGTAGATTATGTAGTCGGCTATATCAGTACCGTCTTCGCCGATAACTTTCATCATCTGATTAACTTCGTTGCCGCGACGCAGGATATTGCGGGCACGCTCAAGTTTTTTTGCATCCACGACCGAAGTGTATTTGCTCCAGCTTTCCAGCGGATTGATCGCCGGGAAACGGCGGGCATCGGAGCGTTCGCGGGAAAGACCGAGGAAAGCCCCGACCACTTTCAAGGTAGCCTGCGTAACGGGTTCTTCAAAGTTACCGCCGGCAGGGGATACCGATCCGCCGATAGTTACTGAACCGATGGAACCATCACGCAGTTTGACCAGACCGGCACGCTCATAAAATGCGGCGATCAGACTTTCAAGATATGCCGGGAAGGCTTCTTCGCCGGGGATCTCTTCCAGACGGCCGGACATTTCACGCAAAGCCTGTGCCCAGCGGGAGGTGGAGTCGGCAAGCATCAGCACATTCAACCCCATCTGGCGGTAGTATTCTGCCAGCGTCACAGCGGTATATACACTCGCTTCGCGGGCGGCAACCGGCATACTTGACGTGTTGCAGATAATGATACTGCGGTCGATCAGAGTCCTGCCGGTGCGGGGGTCTTCGAGTTCCGGAAACTCACGCAGGATTTCCACCACCTCGCCGGCACGCTCACCGCAGGCGGCGATAATCACCACATCGGCTTCGGCAAACTGGCTCAAAGCATGCTGCAAAACGGTTTTGCCCGCCCCGAACGGTCCGGGAGTACAGAATGTTCCGCCGGTGGCAACCGGGAAAAATGTATCAATGATCCGCTGTTGGGTGATCATAGTTTCCTGCGGCAGAAGTTTTTCGGCATACGCAGTGATCGGAATCTTCACCGGCCAGTGCTGAACCATGTAAATTTCTTTTTCCACACCGTTGGCATCCACGGCTCTGGCGATCACATCTTTGAGAGTGTAAGCACCGTTTTCCGCCACAAAAGTAAGTTTCCACTCATTTTGGAAGGCAAAAGGCAGCATGATACGGTGCTGAAAGATACCTTCCGGCACTGTCCCGATCGAGTCCCCGGCAACGAGCGTATCGCCGACTTGGGCTGTTGCGGTAAAATCCCACTTCTTTTCGTAATCCAACGCGGGCAGATACACGCCGCGTTTGAGGAAGAACCCGCCCTGTTCGGCAAGTTCGTTCAAAGGATTCTGCAAACCGTCGTAAACCTGGGTCAGCAGACCGGGGCCGAGTTCCACGCTCAAAAGTTCGCCGGTAAATTCTACGGTGTCGCCTTCTTTAAGACCGTTGGTGCTTTCAAAAACCTGCATATCGGCACGGTTGTTGCGTACCCGGATGACTTCGCACTTGAGTTTGACATCGCCGGCGATGGCGTATGCCACTTCGTTCTGGGTAACATTTTCGGGAAATTCAACGGTCAGGATGTTGCCGTTTACGCCAACGATCCGACCTTTCTGTGAATCCTGCATTGTGTTTCTCCGTTTATGTTAAAATCAATTTGTTGCTTTTTCTTCCATCATGCTCCGGAGAATATTTTCCAGAGCCGCGTTGCCGTTTTCCACCGTCCTGACCTGATATTTTGCCAGTATGGCAAGTTTTATGCGGTAAAACGCCAACGCAGTAAAATCAGTGTAATGACCGGCACCGAAATTCTCCAACGCATCCCAACGCAAACGGTCGAGAGCTTTTTCCGCTTCCAGCAGATCGGGGTTGTTGAACGCCTGTGCCGCGGCGGCGGCGATCTCCGAATAAAAATCCGGATTGTTGCGTTTGTAATCCCCGGCATCGGAACGTACCTTTTTCCGCAGATCAAGGAGGGTATTACGCAAGAGTTTTCAAAGTCATAAAACTTCTTAACTGCCTCCGGAAAATCAGCGGTGTTTTCTGTATAGAGAGCAACTTTCCGCAAAAGCTCCGCCGTTGATGCATCGGTCAGACGGAGTGCATCTTCGTCAAAAGCCTCCAGACTCATGGCAGGTTTTTCGCCGAAAAACAGCATGGGCAGTGTTCCGGCAAAATAAGTAAATTCTTTAGCCATAACGACCTGCCCGGATTATTGCTTATCTTCCGCAGTTATTACGGCACTGACTTTGCTGCCGGCGTATTCGCAGACCATTTCGGTAAGAGCCGCATCGGAAAAGTCGAAAAACACCTGATCGCCATCCACGCTGATCTTCAGCCCGCGGCCGGCGGCGGAGTTGGGAAAGACAGAAATTCTGCTGACCATATCAGCCCCGACTGCCGCCGAAAGTTTCTGCACAAGTTCTTCGCACTTGACGGGTGATACCATGACTTCCAGCGTACCGGAAGAACCCTTGGCGGGGTCATTGAGTACGGCTTTGGCTATATCGGCAACCAAACCGGCCATAAAATCGGCACTCAAGGCTTCATCCAGCCGGTTGCGGGTAATGGCTTCGACGCGTTTTTTAAGTTCGCTCTTGAGGTCAAGGAGAATATCGCGGGCGGCCTGACGGATGGCACTTTCGGCACGCTTTTTCAAGGCTTCAGCATCGTTTTCGGCAACAGAACGCAATTTGGCGGCTTCTTCTTTAGCGGAAGCTACGATAGCTTCGGCTTCTTTTCTGGCGGCGGAGAGCATTTCTTCACGCTCGGCGGCGGCTTTTTCTATTCCGTTGCGGTGAATTTTTTCCAACAAACTCTGCAATTCTTCTGCCATACTTAACAATCTTTCATTTTAGTGGTTGCATACTACAAAAATACATACGGTAATATATCACAAAAAATGACTTTTTGCAAGTTTGGAGAAATAATATATTTCCGGTGCATTCACGGACAGTAAAATGCGTGGCAGCAAAACGGGAATTAACGGTAACAAACGGGGCTGTTGCAAAACTGCAAGACTGAATGCCGTCAGCCGACAGCACACGCGGCGGAACGCCGCGATAGGGCGGTCAGGGCCCGCCTTCATTACAATACGGCGTGGCAAGCCGCGAACGCATGGGAAGGCAGTTTGCCGGATAAATTCCGGCAAACCGAGCGGAAAGGTTCCGCGAAGCATCTCCGGTGTTGAGCGAAGCCATCCGGCGTTTGAGGACGATTTTGAGCTTTGCTCAAAATCGCTTAAGGCACCGTATGCCGCCGCTCTAATTAAAAACCGCCAGATTACGGGTACCGATTTTTTTACGCCAAAGCAATATAAAAAAACCTGCGTACTTTTCAGCACACAGGTCTTGGAGCAAATCTCTTTTATCAGTCAACGATAACCGAGTCGTCGTAGAAGAATCCCCACGGATTGTGTTCCAAATCCATGACCCACGCCGGACGCATTATCGGACCATAGCCCCAGCCGTAATCATCCGGGTCATCAGTACAACCGGGCAACGGCATCGGGAAAGTTACAATATCAGCCACGCCAACGCAAATGCGGGCAACAGTAAAACAGACACCACGCAAAACACCGTAGGTAATACCGGGGATAGCACCCATATTTTTATTCACATCATAAGGTTGTTTCAGAAGTTCCAACGGACCGAAAGCCACATTGGCGATCCCGCGGCCGAGCTTGGTCAGCGGGCCGGAACCTTCATAGTCATCATAAGCGGCCACCGGAGCGGATACTGCCGCAAGCATAAAAACGACCAAAAGCATTTTCAAAGTTTTCTTCATCATCAAATTTCCTCTGTTTCGCATTACCGGAAAACGGGAAACACCTGTTCCCGGCTGATTTTATAAAATATTCACGCTTACAATATAAACACCATATCGCAAAAAAGCAAGAACAAAATCATCTTTTTTTGCAACTTTCAGAAAAAAAAGTGTTTGGCGGGCGGTTTTTTTCGCATTTTATGCTATATTTAACAAGAATAACAACAAAAGTAACAAAACAAGGAGTCTCCAAATGAGCCTTAATAAAAGTGAAGACCGCTTGAAGGGGCTGACCCTCTTGAGTGCCAATGAACGGCGTTATCCGCAATGCCCGGAAGATGCCAGATTGGAAACCTTTGAAAATCTTTATCCGGAAAATGACTACATCATTACCTTTGACTGCCCGGAATACACCAGTTTGTGTCCGGTGACCGGCCAGCCGGATTTCGGTCATATCATCATAAGATACATTGCCGATAAACGCTGTATCGAAAGCAAATCGCTGAAACTCTACTTGTTCAGTTTCCGCAACACCCCGACTTTTCACGAAGAATCCGTCAACCGTATTCTCAAAGACCTTGTCGAAGCATGTAATCCCCGCAAAGCCGAAGTCGTCGGCCTGTTCCGGCCCCGGGGAGGTATTGCCATAAATGTTAAAGCCACTTTCGGAGGAAAAATAGATGAGTGAGTTCAAATTTATCGAAAACGGTTCTGTAACCAGCGTGCCGGGGTTCAAAGCCTGCGGCGTAACCTGCGGACTTAAAAAATCCGGTAACCCGGATATGGCTCTGGTCTTTGCCGAAAAGCCCGCCAACTTTGCCGGAGTTTTCACCAGTTGCGTATTTGCCGCCGCTCCGGTGCGAATATGTCAGAAAAAGGTGCGTTCCAGCGAAAAAGCCCAGGCCTTTATCATCAACTCCGGCAACGCCAATGCCTGTACCGGTGCTTCCGGTCTTGCCAATGCCGAAAAAATGTGCGATATGACTGCCGGAAAACTGAATATCGACCCCGAAAGTGTATTGGTAGCTTCCACCGGTCGTATCGGTGTACAGATGCCCATGGATATTATCGAAAAAGGCATCAACCTTGCCGTTGCCAATCTCGCTTCTGACGGCGGAAATCAGGCGGCACAGGCGATCATGACCACCGATACTGTACCCAAAGCCTGTGCGGTATCTGTGGAAATCGCGGGCAAAACCGTTACCATCGGAGCCATCTGCAAGGGCGTCGGCATGATCGACCCGCAGATGACGACCGCACCACATGCAACCATGATCTGCTGTATAACTACCGATGCAGTCTGCAGTAACGCACTTTTGGAAAAACTTGTTTCCGAAAATGCCGACAACAGCTTCAACCGCATCACCGTCGATGGTGATATGAGTACCAACGATACTTGTGTGATCTTTGCCAACGGTAATTCCGGCGTGGTGCTGGAAGAAAATTCTGCCGATACCGCCAAATTCCAAGCCGCATTGCTCGCTTTAATGCAGAATCTTGCCCACAAACAGGTCATGGATGGCGAAGGTGCCACCAAATTTGTAGCCATCGAAGTTGATGGAGCCCCCGACAAAGAAAGTGCCAAACGCCTTGCCGAAGCCGTCGCCAACAGCCTCTTGTGCAAAACCGCCTGGTTCGGATGCGACCCCAACTGGGGACGCATTATTGCCGCACTGGGTTATGCCGGAGTAAAATTTGATCCCGACAAAGTCGATGTTTTCTATGATGACAAGATAGTTGTAGCCAAAGGCGGCGATGCCGGAACTCCCGAAGCAGAGTTGGCTGAAATCCTCAAAAACAGAGAGTTTACCGTAAAAGTACATCTCAATCAGGGCAATGGCGAATACTGGGTCTGGACCAGCGATGTATCTTACGAATATGTAAAGATCAACGCCGAATACCACACCTGATCCGGACAATCTTGCGGCATCTGGCGAGCCTTACGGCATCGCTCCGCTCGGTCGAGTACAGTCGTACACTCCCTCGCTGCACTCTTTGTAAAACTCGCCAGTTGCTCGCAATATTGTCCGGATAATACGGCATCGCTCCGCTCGGCTTGTCCCGCCAAAGCCTTGGGCGACGGCGGATCGAGTACAGTCGTACACTCCCTCGCTGCACTCTTTGTAAAACTCGCCAGTTGCTCGCAAGATTGTCCGGATAATACGGCATCGCTCCGCTCGGCTTGTCCCGCCAAAGCCTTGGGCGACGGCGGATCGAGTACAGTCGTACACTCCCTCGCTGCACTCTTTGTAAAACTCGCCAGTTGCTCGCAAGA
>SUVS01000090.1 GCA_015061885.1 Lentisphaerota bacterium | reverse complement strand
AGCAGAACTGTAAATATTGATCAAACCGCTGAATAAAATAAGATATATTGTTTTATTTTATGGTTTGATTTGTGCTTAAATAATGCTCCAGGGGTATTGCAAAACATTTTTAAGGTTTTGCAATACCCGCTTTTTTTTATGCCGGAAAACTTTCAGTAATCCATTACTGTCCGCCGGTAGATCGGTTCATCTTCTTCCACTCCGGGGAAACGCAGCTGCGGCTCGTAAAAGAGATTATCGGTGTGATCATCGTTGACCGAAGATACTTCACCAATGAGTACATCGCTGCCCTCTTCGGCGTAGAATTGATGGAATACATTAGGTGTAAGCGTCAGACTTTCGCCCGGTTCAAGCAGCACTTTGCCGCCGGCGGGGACGGTGATTTTTCTGCCGTCAAGCACCAGTTTTACCGGAGTATCGTCCAAATCAGTGGTATCGCCTTTGCGGTTGAAAAGCTCAAAGACCAGTCTGCCGCCGCCGCGGTTGATGATATCTTCGGTCTTGAGTACATGACAATGCATGAGCGTGATCTGGTTGGAACGGCTGATCATGATTTTTTCGGCATATTTTTTAGGATATTTTTCCGAACCGGTAATGCCGTTGCGGATAGTAAAAAGCATCAGCCCATAGTTGCGGAAATCGCCTCTGCCGAAATCGGTGATGTCCCATCCCAGATTGCAGTCAAAGATCTCGGAGATTTCATCTTTATCCTGCTTTTCCCAATCACTCATGCTCCAGGCAGCAAACTTGGGAAGTTTGAAGTTGTGCATGGCAAAAAATTCTTCGGCGGCACGGATCTCGCGGTTGATTTCAGAGCGTTTCATTTCTGCAATCCTTTTATTTTCAGATTTCGCAACGGAAAAGTTTGATCATCTCTGCGGTTTTATCAGCAACAGCTTCCACTGCCGGAATGTAGAAAGTACCTGGCACCGAGGGGGTAAGCTTACCCTTGGCTCCGTCGATGGCAGCCAGAAATGCCTTGTTTATATCTGTACAGATATTGATCTTGGCGATCCCCAGTTTGATGGCTTTCTGCAAAAGATCTTTGGGCGTACCCGAACCGCCGTGCAATACCAGCGGTACATCCACCGAAGCTGCGATCTTTTCCAGCCGGTCAAGCCGCAATTCCGGCTTGCCGACATAGTCGCCATGCACAGTACCGATAGCTACAGCCAGCGTGCTGACTTTGGTCTGGCGGACAAATTCAGCAGCTTCTTCCGGAACGGTCAACACCGATTCGCTGTTAGCTCCGCCGTCACCGCCGCCCCCGACATGACCGAGTTCGGCTTCACTGGACGCGTTGCATTCAGCCGCCAGTGCTGCCGCCTCACGCGAAAGTGCCACATTTTTATCAAATTCATAAACCGAAGCATCCAGCATCACCGAAGTGAACCCGCTTGCCAGACACTCTTTGACATGCTCAATAGTGCTGCCGTGATCCAGATGCAAAGCAGCGGCGATATTATATTTATTGACATAAAATTTTACAATATCAGCCAGCGCATCAGCTCCGCCCATGAGGTTGTATTCCAGCGGAGTAGCCTGAAAGATCACTGCGGAGTTGCAGCGTGCCGCCGCCATAGCGATACCGCGCACATTCAAACTGTCCCAACACTCGAAAGCCCCCAGCGCGGCACCGTTTTTGCGCGCCGCGATCATCAGATCATCCATACGGTACAAAGGCATAAACCCAATCCCCTTTTATGTTAAAAAACTATGAAAAACGATGTGCGTATAATATAAACTGAAAAAGGAAATATGCCAGTGGGTATTTCTAAAAAAAGTTCTGCTTACAGTGATTTTTACGGTTTATTCCGCATATTTTTCACAATTTAAAATATTTTTCTTAAAAAAATGTTAAAAAGAACTTGAAATATATTTTTTTTGTCTTATATTGTCAAAGGGAAGGGGTTTTTCATCATTGAAAAACTCTTGGAGTTTCAATAATCTATATTATCAAGGAGATGAAGTCATGAAGAAAACTCTCGCCATCCTCGCTACTGTTGTGGTCGCTCTTGCTTTTACCGGTTGCGGTTCTGCCCGCACTCCGACCAGTGGTCCCCGCTCCAAAAATGTCTGGTATAACACCTTCTTCGGTATTTCCATTGAAAGTGCTGTCTATGGTGATGGTCTGATCGTCAACCAGAAGTAATTCATCAACAGAAAAAAATCAAAGGGATTAATTATGAAAAAGCTTATGATTCTGGCTGCTGCCTGTGTTGCTGCTGTTGCTTTCACCGCTTGTGGTTCTGCCCGTACTCCGACCACCGGCCCCCGTTACAACAATGTCTTCTACAACACTTTCTTCGGTATTTCCATTGAAAGTGCTGTTTATGGCGATGGCATCATCGTGAGCCCCATGAACTGATAAATCATTTGGCTTCAAAAAGCGGAAGTGTTTGTTGCACTTCCGCTTTTTTTATACCTGCTATGCATACAAAAACGGCTGTTGTCAGCCTTGCAAGGCCCAACAGCCATTTTCCGGAGGGATGATAAAAAACTTACTGAACAATGGTCGGTTTTTCAGAAAGCCAGACGAGTTTGCCGTCGCTGCCGATAATGTAAGGCGATTTTTTGGTAACACCGGTCATCACAGCGGGGAAACCGGCGACTTCGCACTTGATCGTCTTGAAGATCCAGTAATCAGTGGTGGTCAGGACATAGCGGGTACCGAGCAGAGTATCAGCCTTATGATCCCGGCAGGTGTTGTAAACGGCTGCGCTCTTGGCAAAGTTATCAGGAGAAGGCACGAACGAGAAAGCAGAGAGTTTGGAATTGTCCGCATACCCCTCTGTACCCCAGGAAAAAATTCCGAAAAGAATATTGATCTGGGCAGAACCATTGACCCGTTCATTTTTATGAGTGTATTCAGCCACATAACCGGGGTGTTCAGTACCGACCTGCGGGATGGAGGTAGCACCATCGCTGGTTTTGACCGAAGTACAACCCGTGAAGACCATGGCAGCAACTGCTGCACACGCCAAAACAGAAAACTTCTTCATTGCAATAAAACTCCTTTAATGTTGTTTATTCCTGCGGAGAAAACTCTTTCCCTCCAAAAAGATTCCCCCGGCAAGTGTTTTTGTCATTCTTTTACTAATAGCACACCCATAAAAAAAAGCAAAATCGCGTAAGTAATTTTTCTCTAAAATAAGCGGCAGCAGTCAGATACGGTTTTACAAATCAAGATTTTTTTCAGCCTCTTTGCGATGTTTTTCAAGAATTTTCAAAGTCTCGGCAGCTTCTTCTTTAGTTCCGGCAGTAAAATCATATTCTATGGAGGTTTCTTTAGTGCCGAAAATCGTTTCAGTGCGGCAAGCCTTGAAATATCCTGTATTAGGCACTTTCTGGTCGGCGGGGATCCCTACTTTGCGTGATTTGTAAGTTACTCTGCCCATGATCAGGCGGCCTTGCGGAGTGCCGCTTTCCGGGGAAGCGGTTTCGATTTCGCCAAGCATAACCAATCCGGCAAGATCAACATTTTTGGCAGAAGTATTTCTGGCAAGAGCAGTTCCGACATTGCTGCATCCGCAAAAAAACACCATGCAAACCGCAAGAGAAACAATGATCACAAAAATTTTACTCATAAAAAACTCCTTTCTGAATAAAGTTACAGAAGGAGTTTTTGTCAACAAGCCTAAAAGCAGCGTTTTCTGTCGGCTTGTCGCGCCGAAATGAAATGGAGGCGGAGCTTTCAGCCCCTTTTGCCCTTTCAGGGCTGATAAGGCAGGCAGCGTTTAAAGGCGGCAATGCGTGTCCGTTTTGTCTGTTCAAGTCCGTTCAAGTCCGTTTTTGTCTGTTGCCGCAAGCTATACTATCGCCCGCGTATGCGGAGGGTGTAGCATGCGATATACTGTTGTTGATCGCACACCTGTGGTGCGCGCAATGTAGAAAAAACGGAAACGAACGGTAACTAACGGTTTTCTGGCGGCTTTGCCGCCACTACCAGTATAGACATGCGCATGCACAGCAATACGCCTATAAGGCGGCAAGTATTTCCACCGTTGTTACCGTTAGTTACCGTTTTGCCGCCATCTATACTATTGCCCACGTATGCGGCGAATAAAGCCAACGCCACTTTTTAAAATCGACCGCCTGAAGGCGGTCTTGGGATCGCTCCGTTATGCTCCACTCTACCGCATGGGTTGCTCCGCAATCCCATGACGGAGAGCTACGCAAAACTCCGCTTATTTCCGCCTCCGGCGGCAGCTCAATGAAAAGGATTTCCAATTATTGAACTGGGACGAGGGCGAGCC